>NZ_JBEXKU010000073.1:0-38177 GCF_040609575.1 Streptomyces sp. NPDC004647
TGGCGCTCGGTCTACACCCCCGACGTCCTCGCCGTCGGCGAAGGCCCCACCGCCTGGACCGACTTCTTCACCCAGCAACTCCGCTGGTCGCGCGGGACCTACGAGACCATCCTCAAACAGTTCTGGAAGGCACCCTTCACGCTGCCGTTCGGAAAGCTGTTCAACTACACGCTGATGGTGATCTTCTATCCCATCTCGGCGCTCAACTGGATTCTCGCGGCCCTGAGTTGCACGCTGTTCCTCGGCTTCGGCGCCTCCGGCATCCAGATCGACCCGACGATGTGGATGATGCTGTACGGTAACGCCTCCGCCCTGCAGATCGGCCTCTACGTCTGGAACCGGCGGCACAACGTCTCCCCGCACGAACCCGAGGGCTCCGGCGGAGTCGCGGGCATGGTGATGTCCGCGCTGTCCGCCCCCATCTACGCCCGCTCGCTGTTCGACGCGGTGCTGCGCCGCAAGAGCAAGTTCGTGGTGACCCCGAAGGGCGACTCGTCCAGCCCCGACACCCTCTTCGGGACCTTCCGCATCCACCTGTTCTTCCTGCTGGTCTTCGGCGGCTCGCTCGCCGCGTCCTTCGTCTTCGGCCACAGCCACCCGGCGATGATCGTCTGGGCCACGCTCGCGCTGGCCATCACCGCCTCGCCGATCTTCGCCTGGGCGTGGACCACCCGCCAGGCGAAGCGGAAGAAGAAGGCACGGCACGGCAACGGCTCCCCGCCCGGCCCTGGCCGCTCAGGCGGCTCCAGCGACTCCGGTGACTCGGGCAGCGCGGGCGGCTCGGGCGGCCCCGGCGCCGGCGGACACGCACCCGCCGGAGACCCACAGCCGCCCGGCCGGGCAGCCAACGACCAGACCATGCAGATCGCCCTTGGGGGACGTAACACATGAAGTACCGTCCAAGCCGTCGCACCCGCCGCATAGCGATAGGTGCGACGGCGGTGCTCGTGCTGGCCGGCATGAACGGCCCTGCTCTGTACCGCTTCAGCTCGGAGAAGTACCACGCCTACAAGATCAACCAGCCGGAGTACAAGGCGGAGAACGGCCACTGGGACATGCTGGACGTCCCGGACGACTACCAGATCAACACGATCCACGCGGCCCTGCTGCACACCGGCAAAGTGCTGCTGATCGCCGGCTCGGGCAACAACGCCAAGATGTTCGCCTCCAAGACCTTCCGCACGGTCCTCTGGGACCCGGAGAAGAACACCTACAAGAACATTCCGACGCCCAAGGACATGTTCTGCGCGGGACACACCCAACTCCCGGACGGCAAGCTGCTGGTGGCGGGCGGCACCCAGCGCTACGAGAAGCTCCAGGGCGACGTCGACAAGGCCGGCGGCCTGATGATCGTCAAGAACGAGGACCCGGACAAGCCCAAGACGCTCCCCGCGGGCACGCTCTTCACCGGCAAGACCAGCGGCAAGACGTTCCAGTCCAAGGACAACCTCCTCGTCCCGCGGGCGAAGAAGAAGGTCGACCCGGTGACCGGCGCGGCGACCGTCAGCGCCAGCGAGGCTCGGGTCTACGTCGAAGCCCGCCGGAAGGGCAAGCAGTACTCCACCGGTGACACCGAGAACTACCGGATCCAGGGGCTGAAGGGCGCCGACGCCAAGAACTTCTACGGCATCGCCAACAAGCTCTCCTTCGACAAGAAGGACTTCCAGGGCATCAAGGAGGCATACGAGTTCGACCCGGTGGCCGAGCGCTACATCACGGTCGACCCGATGCACGAGGCCCGCTGGTACCCGACGCTCACCACCCTGGAGGACGGCAAGGTCCTCTCCGTCTCCGGCCTCGACGAGATCGGCCAGGTCGTCCCGGGCAAGAACGAGGTCTACGACCCCGAGACCAAGAAGTGGACCTACCTGCCCAAGCGGCGCTTCTTCCCGACCTACCCGGCGCTCTTCCTCACCCAGGGCGGCAAGATCTTCTACACCGGCTCCAACGCCGGTTACGGCCCCGCGAACAAGGGCCGCAAGCCCGGCATCTGGGATGTGGAGACCAACGACTTCGATGTCGTCCCGGGCATGAGCGATCCGAACATCCTCGAAACCTCGATGTCCGTGATGCTGCCGCCCGCCCAGGAGCAGAAGTTCATGGTGATCGGGGGCGGCGGGGTCGGCGAGTCGGAGAAGTCCAGCGAGAAGACCCGCCTGGTCGACCTCACCGCGAACAACCCGCGCTTCAAGAACGGCGCGCCCCTCACCGAGGGCACCCGCTACCCCGGCGGTTCGATCCTCCCCGACGACTCCGTCTTCGTGTCCGGAGGCTCCGCCGACTACCGCGGCCGCAGCGGCAGCAACATCCTCAAGGCGCAGATCTACGACACCAGGGCGGGCACCTTCCGCCAGGTCGCGGACCCGACCGTGGGGCGTAACTACCACTCCGGCACCCTGCTGCTGCCGGACGGCCGGGTCATGATCTTCGGCTCCGACTCGCTCTATTCCGACGACGCCAACACCAAGCCCGGCGTCTTCGAGAAGCGCATCGAGATCTACACCCCGCCGTATCTCTACCGGGATGCGCGGCCGAAGCTCGTATCCGGCCCGGACTCGGTCGAGCGGGGCGACACGGCGAAGTTCAGGACCGAACACGCGTCAAGCATCAAGAGCGCCCGGCTGATGCGCCCCAGTGCCGTGACCCACGTGACCGACGTCGACCAGCGCTCGATCGCGCTGGACGTGAAGAAGACCGGTGACGGCATTGCCGTCACCGTGCCCAAGGACCGCTCGCTGGTCCCGTCCGGCTGGTACATGCTGTTCGTGACGGACGACCAGGGAACGCCGTCCAAGGGCGTCTGGGTCGAGGTCCCGTAGGTTCGCGGGTTGCCGCCCCCTCCCAGGACGAGACGTGAGGGGGGCGGGGCCGGGGTCCGGAGTCAGGAGGCCCCGGCCCGCTTCCCGGACCCCCACCGCCCGGGACTCCACTGCCCCCGGCCCGGGACACCCGGGCCGGGGGCAAGGGCCGTACGCGCTAGCTCTTCGCGTTGCGGGCCAGCTCCAGGGCGTACTTGGGCCACCAGCGCCCGGCCGTCGGACCGCCCTTGCAGTCGCCGTCCGACTCCCCCGGCCGCTTGATCCAGAGGTACGCGTCGACCAGCTCGTCACCGGTCTTCGTCGTCGGTGGCTCGCCGAGCGCCCGGCCCTTCGGGTTGCACCAGGCCTCCGGGTCTTCCTTCCCGGGCGCCGGGCCGTTCCCGTTCCGGCTGGTGTCGATCACGAAGGGCTTGCCGCCGACCTTGCCCGACAGCTTCTTTCCGTACGCCGTGTTCTCCGCGGTCGTCTGGTAGTTGGAGGTGTTGAGCGCGAAGCCGTCGGCCTTGTCGATGCCCGCCCGCTTCAGCGGTTCGACCATGCGGCCGGGATCGGTGATCCAGTGCGGATTGCCCGCGTCCAGATACACCTTGGTCCGCGGCAGCGACCCCAACGTGTCCACGGCTTCGGTCAGCAGCGCGAACCGCTCCTCGTGGAACTTCTCCGGGGTGCAGCCGTCCTCGACGTGCGGCAGGGCGTCCGGCTCCAGGACGACCGTGGTCCTGCGGTCCCCGATGCCCTTGACCACCTTGCCCAGCCAGTCGCGGTACGCATCGCCGTCCGCGGCCCCGCCCTTGGAGTACTGGCCGCAGTCGCGGTGCGGGATGTTGTAGAGCACCAGCAGCGCGTCGCGGTCTGCCTTCGCGGCGGCCTCGGTGAAACCGCGCGCCTGCCCCTCCGGGTCCTCGACCCCGATCCACTCCGCGACCGGCTGCCGGGAGATCCTCTCGATCAGCTTCGCGTCCTCGTCGCGCCCCTTCTTGCGGTAGGCCGAGGCCTGCTTGGCCGCGTTCCCGTCCGGGTTCACCCAGTACGGAGCACGGGACTTGGGCTGCTGGGAGCCGCTCCGCGCGTCGTCGTCGGCGTCGGGCGAGGAGAAGCAGCCCGACAGCGCGAGCAGCGCCCCCACCGCCGCCACTCCTGACTTCAGCCGGGTGCCTGCAGCCCCGGCCCCCCCGAACCCGCGGCCGGTGTAACTGCCGTACATCCACTCCCCCTTGGCTGCACTTTCCGGGGCACACCCCCGGACCCCCTGCGGGACAAGACCGGTCGATTCATCCTGACACACCGTTCCGGCGACTCACGAGACCGGCCGATGTTCGTCGAGTAGCTGTTACAGCCCCCGACTCCGCCCTGCCCGCACGCCGTTCACCGGCCCGGAAGCCGACCCGTCAGCTTGGCCGCACCCCCGTCAGATACGCCGAGACCACGACATTTGCGGTGTAGGCGTGGCGCTCCGCGTCGTAGCTGCCCCCGCAGGTGATCAGCCGCAGCTCCGCCCGGTCCTGCTTGCGCGGGCCGTACACCCGCTTCGGGTCGAAGCGGTCCTTGGTGAAGACCTCGACCGCCTCCACCGTGAATTCGGCGACGGAGCGGTCGTCCCTGACTACCCGTACGCGCTCGCCCGGCTTGACCCGGCTCAGCCGGTAGAAGACCGCGGGCGCGGAATCGGTGTCGAGATGGCCCACGAGGAGCGCGGCGCCGGCCGTGCCCGGCTCGGGGCCGCCGCCGTACCAGCCGACGAGGTGAGGGCTGGCGACCGGCGGGGGGTCGACGCCGCCACGCTCGTCCAGACCGCGCTCGACGACCTGCGCCCGTACGCCCACCGAGCCCAGTTCGACCCGCTCCGGCCGGGCGGCGGGCAGCGGCCCGTGGGCGGGCGGCAGCCGGGTGCCGGCCGGGCGGCCCACCGCGGCCACGTCGCCGGTCGCGGGCGCGGCGATTCCATGGCCGTCGGTGATCCGGGCTCCCCACAGCCACAGCCCGAGGAGTACGACCGCCCAGGTGACCCCGGCGAGCAGCCGCCCCGCCCCGTTGCAGATGCACCGGTGGTCGGACACGGCGGCCCGCCGCCTCAGCCGCCCGCCGAGCCGGCCCGGCGGCGATGCAGGGCGATAGCGGCGAAGGCCAGCCCGGCGCCGCCGGCGAGACCGCCCGCGACCATCAGGTGCACCATGCCGGGGCCGTCGTGTTGCGTGGTGAGGGCCGCGGTGCCGCCACCTCCGGCCCGTACGGGCGCGGTCGGGATACCGGGACCGGCGATGACGGTGAGCGTGCCCTCGACACCGCAGTCACACTTGATCTTGTACTTGCCGGGGGACGTGCCGCTCCTGATCTTCGCCTCGGCGAAGAGGGCACCGTCGCTGTGCGGCGCGAGCTGGGCGTCCGCGACGAACACCTCGGACCGGGCCGAGACCTTCTTCGTGCCCTTGCAGCCCTTGACGAGGACCTCCACCTCGGCGCCCGCCGCGGCCGCAGAGGGTGTGACCTTGATCGAGCCGGACGAGAGGTTGCTGAGGGGGTCCTCCCCCGGGCTGTCGAGGCCGGACTCGGATTCGAGGCCCGCGTCGGAACCGGAGTCGGAGCCGGAGTCGGACCCGGTGCCGGAGTCGGCGTCGAGGGATGACGGCGAGGACGGGGCCGACGACGGTGCGGAGGGGGCGGCGGAGCCCGCCGGTGTGCCGGGCGCCGATTCCTCCACCGAGCCGGGGACGTCATCGCCCGGGCCGAATTCGTCCGCGTAGGCGGGAAGGGCGGTCGCCGAGCAGAGGGCAGCGGCGGCGATCGCCACGGCCGCGCGGCGGGAAAGGCGGGAAAGGCGGGAAAGGCGGGAAAGCTGGGTACGCCGTAGAGAGCCCATCGTGAACCTCCTCTTACGTCAGAAGGTTCGCGCGCGCCCCGGCCGCCCGCATCCGGAGCGTCACCTCACTACTCCGTCCGGTGACACTAAACGCGTTCGACGAGGTCCGCGATGGAGTCCGCCACGGTGGACGGCCGGAAGGGGAACCGGTCGACCTCGTGCGGCTTGGTCACCCCGGTGAGCACGAGGAAGGTCTCCATTCCGGCCTCCAGTCCCGCCAGCACATCGGTGTCCATCCGGTCGCCGATCATGGCGCTGGTCTCGGAGTGCGCCCCGATCTTGTTGAGCCCCGCCCGCATCATCAGCGGGTTCGGCTTGCCGACGAAGTACGGATCCTGCCCGGTCGCCTTGGTGATCAGCGCCGCGACCGAGCCGGTGGCGGGCAGCGCGCCCTCCGCGGACGGGCCGGTCTCGTCCGGGTTGGTGGCGATGAAGCGGGCGCCCGCATTGATCAGCCGGATCGCCTTGGTCAGCGCCTCGAAACTGTACGTGCGGGTCTCGCCGAGTACGACATAGTCCGGCTCGACATCGGTGAGGACGTAGCCGATGTCGTGCATGGCGGTGGTGAGGCCCGCCTCGCCGATGACATACGCGTTGCCCTCCGGCCGCTGCTCGTCGAGGAACTGCGCGGTGGCCAGCGCCGACGTCCAGATGTTCTCGACGGGCACATCCAGGCCCATCCTGTTCAGCCTGGCGTGCAGATCGCGAGGGGTGTAGATGGAGTTGTTCGTCAGGACGAGAAACGGTTTTCCGGACTCGCGGAGCCGCTTGATGAAGGAGTCGGCGCCGGGGATCGGGATGCCCTCGTGGATCAGCACTCCGTCCATGTCGGTGAGCCATGACTCGATCGGCTTGCGCTCTGCCATGCCGGACTCCTGCCGTACGCCGTGTGCTGCCCGCCTGCTGCCGCGGGCCGGGGACGCCGGCGGCACCGCGGTGTGCTGCGCCGACGGCCCCAGCCTAATCAGGTGGCGCGGGCCCTGACCCCGGCGATCACCCATTCATTGGCGGCGCGCCGGTCGCGGACGCCCGCGCGTGGTGGTTCCGGGCAGCTCAGGAGCCTACGGCCGGCCCGGGAACACGGCGACGTCTGTCACGACGGCGACGGCCGTCACGAGTCGGCCGGGCCGGCCGGGCCGGCCGGGTCCACGCCGAGACCTGTAGTCCGGGCCAGGGGGCTCGGAGCGGGGAGCGATGTCGGTCCCGGTGACCGCAGCCGTCCCCCCGGCAGCAGATGAACGCAGCAGCCCGCGGCTTTCGGCCGCCGAACCACAGCGGTCACCGGGCCATCTCAGCCATCTCACGTAGGAGGACGGCTGGTTGGGGCCCGGCGGCGCGCCGGTCGAGGCGGACCGTGGCGGACGACCGGGCAGGGCGGGGCCCTACGGACGGGGATCCCGAGGGGTCCGAACCAAGCGGAGGCGGGGCTCAGCGGGTGCGGCGGGCCAGGACGACGAGGGTCACTCCGCCCAGTACGCAGAGACCCGCCGCGCCGAGGAGCCAGGTGAGCCCGTCCCTGCCGGTGCGTGCGAGCTCTCCGGCCTCGGCGGCGGGCAGGGGCCGCCGCTCCTGGTCTTCCTGCAGCCCGGATCCGTCGGACCGGCGGAGTGGCTCCCGGCCCTCGTACCCTTCCGCCTTGCCCTCCTTGCCCTCCTTGCGCTCCTGGCCCTCCTTGCCCGGCTCCCGCTGCTCATCGGAGCCGTCCCCGTCACCGTCCCCGACGTCGCGGATGGCGAATTGGTAGTCGTTGGACTCGCCCACCCAGTCGCCGTCGTCGTCGCGGCGCTGGACAGTAGCGACATTGATCTTCGCGCCGTCCTCGTCCGTGCCGCCGGCGAACCGCATCCGCACCTTCAGGGTGACTGTCTTCCTCGGCTCGACGACAAAGCCCTTGAAGCCGCGGGCCTCGAACACACCGATGTGCTCGTCCCGGTCGGTGGTCTCGAAGGTGACCGGCCGCCACTGCTCCTCCCCGGGGATCTGGAATTCCAGGCCGATGCGGTCCGCTGCGAGTTTCCGGTCGTTGTCGACGAAGACGATGACGGGATGGATGCTCCGGCACGCGGTGCGCGTCGTATTGCGCAGATCGAGCTTCCAGATCTTCCAGTCGCCACCGGGCGGGTAGGCCTTCGGCCCGCGCTGGATGCGGGGCCGGATGGGGAAGCCGGCGCTGTCGGGGTCACCGCAGTACGGCTCGAGGCGGCGTCCGTTCGGCGTGGACGGGTCGGCTGCCGCTGTGCTTGCGAGGCCGAGGAACATCAGGGCTGGTGTGATCGCGGCCGTGGCGACTCCGGCGGCGAGGGCTGTGCGCAGGCGCATGAGGAACCTTCGGGTGCTCGCGGCGGTCGGCTGCGCACCGGCCGGTTGGGCGGACCGGTACCCGCAGGACCCTGCCACGCGAGTCCGTTCCGGCGGCCGCACCACGAAGGCCGGGCCCCGATTCCCCCTCGATCAGCGCATGGTCGGCTGATCCGATGGGGTCGTGATCGGATCGGCCGACTCCGTCGACGCTCTCTGGGCGCCGGCACTCCTGGGCTCCATCGTCTCCGTCGGCTCTACCGGCCCTATCTGCCCCATCGAGCCCATCGACCCGCTCGGCCTTATCGGCTCCGCATGGCCGAACAGCGGGGCGAGGACCAACTGCGCGGCCCCGTACGCGACAGCCCGCTCGCCGTGGGGCGCGAGGGCGACCGGGACCGTACGCCCGCCGCCCGCACCGTCACGCGCGGCCCGCTCGGCGAGCACCGTCGCCACACCTCGTACGAACACCTCCGCCTCCGCGACGGCCGTCCTGCCGCCGAGCAGCACGCGGTCGATGTCGAGCAGCCCGACGAGGTTGGCCGCGCCGGTGCCGAGGACGCGCGCCGCCTCCACGGTGTCGCCGCGGGCGACGGCGGCCAGGCACAGCGCCTCGATGCAGCCGCGGTTGCCGCACTCGCACGGCGGCCCGTCGAGCTGGACCACCTGATGCCCGAACTCCCCGGCTCCGGTCCGGTCCCCGCGGTACAGGCCGCCACCGAGCACCAGCCCGGCACCGAGCCCGGTCCCCAGATGCAGATACGCGAACGACTCGGCCGTACCGGTGCTGGCGCCGACGCCGGATCCCGTGCCGACGCCGGCGCCGACGCCTGTGCCGACGCCTGTGCTGGTTCCGGTCCCGGTCCCGGTCCCGGTGCCGCCCGCTGTCGCGCCCGGTACGCCCGCCGTACGTCCGATGCCCTCCACCGACGTCGCGGCTCCGCGCAGCGCGAGGCCGAGAGCAGCGGCGTTGGTGTCCTTGTCGAGGACGACCGGCAGCCCGAGCCGCTCGGCGAGCGCGTCACGCAGCGGATAGCCGTTCCAGTGGGGCAGCCCGGTGACCCGGCCCAGCACTCCGCCGCGGTGATCGAGCGGACCGGGGCACGCGAGCCCTACCCCGATCACGGGACCGCCTTCCCGCAGCAGTGCCCGCACTTCCGCAACCGCCGTATCGAGTACGTCCGCGGCACGCGCGCCGAAGTCGAACGGCGCGGTCCGCACCGCGATCGGCTCCCCCGTCAGATCGGTGAGCACCGCCGTCAGCTCGTCCCGGTCCAGGTGCAGCCCCACCGCGCTGCGCGCCCGCCGTACCAGCCGCAGCACCGTACGCGGCTTGCCTCCGGTCGAGGCCCGGCGTCCCGCCTCCGCCGCCAGGCCCTCCTCACGCAGCCTCGCCGTGATCTTGCTGACCGCCTGCGGAGTGAGCCCGGTGCGTTCCGCGAGCTCCAGGCGGCTGATGCCGCTCTCCCCCGCCACGCGCAGCAGATCGAGCACGAGCGCGGCGTTATGGCTGCGCAGCGCGGGCAGGTTGGCTCCGGAAATTCCCCTGTTCACCCGACCATTCTCCCTTGCGCTTGCAGTTTGGCAACACCGTTGCTTAAGTGGACTCCATGACAGGCACGACAGGTATGCCGGGCACCGGCACCCCCCTCCGCGTAGGCCTCGTCGGATACGGCCTCGCGGGCTCCGTTTTCCACGCCCCGCTGATCGCCGCGACCAGCGGTCTGGCCCTCGACACGGTCGTCACCTCCAACCACGAGCGACAGGCCCGGGCCCGCGCCGAACACCCCGGCGTACGGTGCGCGGCCTCGCCCGACGAGCTGTGGGACCGCGCCGACGAGCTCGACCTGATCGTCATCGCCTCCCCCAACCGCACCCACGTACCGCTCGCCACCGAGGCGCTGAAGGCGGGGCTCCCGGTGGTCGTGGACAAGCCGATCGCCGCCACCGCCGCCGAGGCGCGCGAGCTGGCGGCCCTCGCCGACGACCGCGGTCTGCTGCTGTCCGTCTTCCAGAACCGCCGCTGGGACAACGACTTCCGCACCCTCGGCAAACTGATCGCCGACGGTGAGCTGGGCGAGGTCCAGCGCTTCGAATCGCGCTTCGAGCGGTGGCGGCCGCAGCTCAAGGGCGGCTGGCGCGAGTCCGGCGACCCGGCTGAGATCGGCGGTCTCCTCTACGACCTGGGCAGCCACGTCGTCGACCAGGCGCTGGTCCTCTTCGGCCCGGCCGTACGGGTCTACGCCGAGTCGGACACCCGCCGTCCGGGTGCGGAGGCCGACGACGACACCTTCATCGCGGTCACCCACGCGAACGGCGTCCGCTCCCATCTGTGGATGAGCGCCACCACCGCCCAACTCGGCCCGCGCTTCCGAGTCCTGGGCAGTGTCGCGGGCTATGTCAAGTACGGGCTGGACCCGCAGGAGACCGCCCTCCGGGACGGTCTGCTCCCCGGCACCTCCCCGGACTGGGGCCAGGAACCCGAGTCACTGTGGGGCCGGTTGGGCGCGGGCGAATCGCCGCTGACCGGCGGCGGCACCCCGGTCCGTACGCTCCCCGGCGACTACCCGGCGTACTACGCGGCCATCGCCGCCGCGCTGCGTGACGGGACACCGCCGCCCGTGACGGCGCAGGAGGCCGCGGCGGCCCTGGACGTCCTGGAAGCCGCGCGCGCCTCGGCGCGCGAGGGCCGTACGGTCACGATCGGAGCGGGCGCGTGACGGCCCCGGAAGGCCGGGAAGGCCTGACCCCCGCAGCCACGCCCGCACCGGCGTCCGCACCGGCGTCCGCAACCGATCCCGCGGCAGCCGCCGAGGCGCTCATCCCGGACCTCGAGGCCCAGGAACGCCGCCTGGTGCTGCGCTCCTTCACCCACGAGGACGCCTGGCACCTCGGCTCGCTCCTGGTGGAGCTCGCCCGGCTGCGCGAGGCCCCCCTCGTCGTCGACATCCGCCGCGGGGCGCAGCAGGCCTTCCATTACGCGCTGCCGCGCAGCTCGGCGGACAACGACGCGTGGGTGGACCGCAAACGGCGGGTCGTCGAGCGATACGCCGAGAGCTCGTATCTGGTCGGTGCACGCTTCCGCGCCAAGGGGACGACCTTCGAGGCGTCCTCGCGGCTGGACCCGGACCGGTTCGCGGCGCACGGCGGATCGTTCCCGATCCTGGTCGAGGGCGCGGGCATCGTCGGCACGGTCACGGTCTCGGGGCTGCCGCAGGACGAGGACCACGCACTGGTCGTCGAGGCGCTGGAGCGCTTCATGTCGGCCTGACCGGGCCTTCTCGACCCGGCTGCGCTCGCTCCGGGGGTCTCCCTCGGGCCGGCGGCTGCCGAAGCCGGGCTCCTTGAACGGAAGTTCACCGGTGCGGGCTGAACGGCGTGGTGCCGGTCCGCGTAAGTGAGTGTGAGGGGTAGGGAGGCGGGCCTGCGGGCCCGCCTCCTTCTTTGCTCTACGGGGGCGTCCTTTGCTCTACGGGGCGTCGGCGGCGGGATTCACTGCGCCGGGGTGGCGGGTAGCGCTTGCGGTACCGGAACGGGCGGCCGGGCGGGAGCCTCTGTGCCGGCGTCCGGTGGGCGAAGCGGGATCCGCGCACCGGAGTCGGCAAGCGGGACTCACCGCACCGGGCGGCGGGCGAGACTCGCTGCCCCGGGCGGCGGGCGGGGGTTACGCGTCCTTCAGTTCCTGCCGTTGGCGGCCCAGTCCGTCGATCTCCAGCTCGACCACATCCCCGGCCCGCAGATACGGCTTCGGCTCGGGGTGCCCCAGCGCCACGCCCGCCGGCGTACCGGTGTTGATGACGTCGCCCGGGTACAAGGTCATGAACTGGCTGAGGTACCGCACCACTTCACCGACGGGGAAGATCTGGTCGGCGGTCGTGCCGTCCTGCTTGATCTCGCCGTTCACGCTGAGCCGCAGCCGGAGGTCCTGTGGATCCGGCACCTCGTCGGCGGTCACCAGCCAGGGGCCGAGCGGGTTGAACGTCTCGCAGTTCTTGCCCTTGTCCCACTGTCCGCCGCGCTCGATCTGGAACTCCCGCTCCGATACGTCGTGCGCGACCGCGTACCCGGCCACGTACCCGAGGGCCGCCTCGGCCGACTCCAGATAGCGCGCCGTACGCCCGATGACGATGGCGAGCTCGACCTCCCAGTCGGTCTTCACGCTGCCGCGCGGCACGAGCACCGCGTCGTCCGGACCGACCACCGTGTCCGGGGCCTTCATGAAGACGATCGGCTCCTCGGGGATCGCCGCTCCGGTCTCGGTCGCGTGGTCGTGGTAGTTCAGCCCGATGCACACGATCTTGCCGATCCGGCCCACCGGCGGCCCGATCCGCAGTCCGGCGCTCTCGAGCACGGGCAGCGCCTCGGCCGCGGCGACGGCCCGTACGCGATCGAGTGCGTCCTCGTCGGAGAGCAGCACCCCGTCGATGTCCGGCACCATGCCGGAGAGGTCCCGCAGGACCCCGTCCTCGTCCAGCAGCGCCGGGCGTTCCGCCCCCACCGTTCCGACACGCAGCAGCTTCACGGTCGCACTCCCCGGGTCGAGGGGCGGGCCTGCCGCCCTGACTGGCCGGCCGATGGAGGACGGCCATCGGTCAAGGACTTGGCCGATCCTCCAAGGCGTTGTTCCAGTCCGCAAGACCCCGTTCACGTACTGGACCGTCACGTGGACGTACGGGCTCCCGGCCCGGACGTCGGTGCCAGGTGCTCTTCCGGGTTCTCGGTGGGCAGGTCGCGCGGCCGGACGGCGGAGGTGGCAGCGCGGTGGACGATGACGACAGCCGCGAGGCCGACGGCCAGGCCGGCGGCGGTCTGCAAGCCGAACGGCTCGCCGAACATGAGGGCGCCCCATACGGCTGTGACCGGTGCCATCAGGAACATGAGCGTATTGACCTCGGTCACCCCGGAGCGTCGCAGCACGAGCCAGTACAGCCCGTACCCGCCGAAGGTGGAGAGGGCCACGAGCCAGACGATCGCGCCCCAGAACGACAGCTCGGCAGGCGGCGCCGCGGCGCCGGTGGCCACGGCAAGGCCGGTGAAGATGACAGCACTGGTGGCGCAGTGGATCGTCATCGACACCAGGGGGCTCACCTGCGTGCGGGAGCGGCTTTCCAGGAAGGTGGCCGCAACCAGCGACAGCATCCCGAGGAACGGTACGAGGTAGGCCCACCGGGGCACGCCGCCACCCGCCGCGGCCGTGGCGTCGGCCGTGGTGACGAGGGCGACGCCGGCCACCCCGAGGCACAGGCCGAGCCACTGCCTGCCCGAGACGTACTGGCGCAGCAGCGGTCCGGCGAGTGCGCCCGCGACGAGGGGCTGGATGCCGTCGATCAGGGCCGTGGTTCCGCTGGAGACGCCGAGTTGGATCGCGTAGTAGACGGTGAGGAGATAGCCGCTCTGCGACAGCGCGCCGATGGCTGTCTGCCGTAGGACGTTCCGCGCGGTGAGACCTCGCCACGACGCACCGTCGAGGGCGAGGGCGACAACGGCCAGAACGACGGCCAGCGGCAGGAACCGCCACATCAGGACGGTGACCGCGCTCGCGCTTCCCGCGCCGAGCTTGGCCCCGATGAAACCGGAGCTCCAGCAGAGGACGAACGCGACCGAGAGCAAGAGCTTCACGCCGCACCGCCTGGTAGACAGATCGGTATACTCATTCCGCCCACTATACAGATCGGTATAGTCTTGGGATATGGGCACTACGACGACGCCTGAGCGGATCACCATGACCCCTGGCGCGCTGCGCGTACTGAAGGCCGCTGCGCAGCTGTTCTACGAGCGCGGGATCCACGCGGTCGGGGTGGATCTGATCGCCGCCGAGGCGGGGGTGACGAAGAAGACGCTCTACGACCGGTTCGGCTCCAAGAGCCAGATCGTCGTGGAGTACCTCGCAGACCGCGACGAACGCTGGCGGGCCTTCCTCGCCGAGCGTCTCGCCGCTGCACCGGCGGCGCCCGAAGAGCGCGTCCTGGCGGTCTTCGAGGCCTCGAAGGCGTGGATGGCGGAGAACAGCCCCAGGGGGTGCAGCATGGTCAACGCCCATGCCGAGATCAGCGACCCGTCCGATCCGGCGTACGCGATCATCACCGGGCAGAAGAAGTGGATGCTCGCGCTGTTCACCGACCTCGCCCGGGGGATCGCTCCGAAGCGGGCCGGCCGGCTGGGCAAGGCGCTCATGCTGCTCCACGAAGGAGCACTTGTGGCGGACGGCTTGAACATCTTCGAGGACGCCCTGGGCCATGCCCGGCGGCAGGCGCGGTACGTCCTTGCTGCCGATGCCGGCGTCGATGCCGGAGTCGACGCCGACGCCGACGCCGATGCCGATGCCGCGGGCACCACCGCCGACAGCCGCGAACAGGAGCAGGGCCAGGAGCAGGGCCAGGACCAGGCCTGAGACGGCCGGTTGAGCGGCCCCCCGGCTCGAGAGCGACCGACACGGCTCCCGTTCGGCGCGCCACGGATGCAGGGCACTCCACCGAGCAACGCGCACAGGAGGTTCGCCCAGGCCCCGAAGGCCTGGTCGCTCAGCGGCAGTTCATGACAGCATCCAGCCGGTTTGAACCTGGGTCCACCGATCGGCGGACCCAGGATGCGTGCGCACGCGGTCAGTTGGGGCGTCGAGCCGCCGCATCAAGCGGCTCGCCCGCGCCTCAGGCCGGTAGCCCGTCGGCCTGTCCGTCTACGGAAGCGTGGCGGGCGTCGGTTCGACGCGCCGGTATCCGTCCCTCAAGCCTTGCCCCGGGCCAGGGCCGCGGCGGCCGGTGTCGCGCCGTCGCGGTCCCGGTCCCGGTCACGGTCACGGTGGAGCCAAGCCCGCTCGGCCGCGGTCCAGGCGGTGGTGGTGGCCAGATACAGCCCGGCGGCGAGCGGTACGACGGCGGCGGTGATGAGCGTGCCGAAGGACAGCAACGGCAGCACCTTGGCCATCCCGGCCATGTTCGGCATACCGGGCACTGCCGCTTCCTGCGGGGCGGTGGCTGCCGGAGCTGAGGCCGCGGCCCTCCGTGCCCGGACGTAGGTCCAGCCGGCCACGGCGGCGATCGCGGCGAACAGCCCGACGTACACCAGACCGTGCGCCCCGAAGACTCCTCCGTCGCCGAGCGCGTCCGCCCAGCGCCCGCCGAGCGGCGCCCCGAGCAGCTCATGGTCGAGCAGACCGCCGCCGCTGCGGGTGAAGAGGTGGTACATCACGAAGAACACGGGAAGTTGGAGCAGCATCGGCAGACACCCGGCCAGCGGCGAGGAGCCCGACTCGGCATACAGCTCGCTCATCGCACGCTGGAGACGCTCCGGGTTGTTCTTGTGCTTACGCCTCAGCTCTGCCATCCGCGGCGCGAGCGCGGCCCGCGCCTTCTCCCCGCGCGCTGCCGCCCGTGCGAGCGGATGGAGTACGAGCCGCACACACAGGGTGAACAGGACGATCGCGGCGGCCGTCGCCGAGGCGCCGAAGAACGGGTCGAGCGCGTCTGCGATCTGGGTGAGCAGCGCACCGAGGGATGCGAAAACGGACATGGTTGAGCCCTCCACGGGGTCTCGTCGTGCCGGAATGAGGATTCGGCGTGACGAGCCGCGCGGGCGCTACGAGCTGCTGGAGAGCAGGGGGAGCACGGTGAGCACCTACGCGGCCGTCAGGAGGTGACGGCCGGGCGCTCGGGGCCGCGGGCGGCCGGAGGCATCGGGATCCCGCTGCGGCAGAAAGGCCGTACGGCGCTCCCGGTCCCGTATCGCGGTGCGTATTCGGCCGCGGGGCACTGCCGGAGCGTGGGCCGCGCGGAGAAAGCCGCGGCAGAGCAGCATGAGCGCGGTCGTCGTGGCCGCCGCGGTGAGCGCCGTGGCAAGACCGCTCTCGGCAAGGAGGACACCGGCGAGGAGGAAGAGGAGGCTGCCGAGGTACATGCGCGACACGGCGACGGTCCGGCTCATTCGGGGCTCCCCTCCTCCCACATATTCGATCCCCGTATGCGTCTGTCCGCGATCCTAACCGGCGGCACCGACAACCGGACCAGGAAGGGCTCCCTCCGCCAGAACCTCCTCGTCCGAGCGCGGATCGTCCGAGCGCGAATCGGCGAACCGCGGCACCAGTCGTAACGGCCGCCGCGTCGCAGGGCCGCCCGCGTCGTAACGGCCCGCGTCTTATCGCCCCCCGCCGCGGACCGCGACGGCCTCGAGCCGCCCCCAGACGACGAGCCGGTACTTGGAGGTGTACTCGGGGGTGCAGGTGGTGAGCGTGACGTAGTAGCCCGGCTCGCTGAACCCGTACGCCGGCTTCACGGAGCTGCGCGGCACCCTGTCGATCACGGTCGAGTCGCGGGCGGAGGTCTGCGGCAGGATCTTCGCGACCCGGTACGTGAACCTTCCCTCCGCCGTGTCGATCCGCAGCTCATCGCCCGGCCGTAACCGATTGATGTACCGGAACGGCTCGCCATGGGTGTTCCGGTGCCCGGCGAGCGCGACGTTCCCGGCCCGCCCGGGCTGCGCGGTCCGCGGATAGTGGCCGACGTACCCCCGGTTCAGCACGGCGCTCTCGCCGACCCCCTGCGCGACGGGCGCGGTGACTCCGATCCGCGGAATCCGCAGCACGGCGTAGGCCTGGTCCCAGCGCGGGGCCCGCGGCTGTGCGGCGGCCCGCCGGCCCGACGGCCCGGCCTGCCCCGAGGAGCCCGCGCCCCCGCCTCCGCCTCCGCTCTCCGTGGGCGCCTTCCCGGCACCGGGGCCGCGGGCATCGGGCTCGCCGGGCCCGCCGGGCTCCCCGGCCCACTCCCGCTCCAGCGCCTGAACCTTCCGCTCGGCCCCTTCCCGGGCCTGCCGACTGGTCCACCACACTTGATGTACGACGAGCAGCAGCAGGACGAGCCCCACGGTCACCGCGGCCTCGGCCGTCCCCCACAGCCCTCGCGCGACCAGCTCGCGCCGCGATGCCCCATGCCCCGGCCGCGAAGCCCGCTGCCTCCGCCGCGAAAGCTGTCTCCCCCACGAAACCCGCTGCCCCTGCACGACCACCGGCACCCGCTCCCGCACCGGGCCCTCCCTCCGTCGGGCCCGCACGATAAGCGCTCCCCCCTCAACCCACCAGGGCAGGACATGGTCTGAGCGGGCCAAACCGACTGGCACCACCACCCAGGTACGGCAGTACCGTGTGCAGCATGCCCTCCGACACCCCCGCCCATCACGCGTCCGAAGCCGAGCGCCTGGAGCGCATCGCGGTACAGCACTCCGAGGACAGCGAGCTGCTGCTCCTCCAGGCCGCGGCCCACCGGGAGCTGGCCGGCGAACGCCCCCGGGCCTCTGCCCTCTATGACCGCATCCTCGCCGACGGACCCAGGAACCCCCTCCTGGTCAAAGCCCTCAAGGCATCGAACCTGTGGGAGTACGGTCACGAGGCCGAGGCGCGCGCCATCATCGAGGGCATCCGCGCCGCCGCCCCACGGGACGCCGCGCCGTGGGAGATCATCGCCGAGGCCCTGGAATCCCACGACGAACTCGAAGCGGCCCACGACTGCTTCACGGCAGGCGCCACCCTCTTGATGGACGGCGATGAGGTCCCGTACGAAGCGGGCCTCCTGCTGGCCGGCCGCCACCGGGTCCGGCGCCTGCTCGGCCACCCCCACGACGAGTGGGACGCCCTCGCCGACACACAGCACCCCGGCGAGATCTCCCTGGACGAACTCCACAACCCCAAGCGTCTGTGGTCCCTCGGCTCGGACAACCCGGCCGAACTCCAGGCAGAGATCGCCCGCCTCCGCGCCGAGTTGGGGGAACGCCGGGCCGCGCTGTCCCGCCCCTTCCCGGTGGCGGTCCTCTACTGGCCCGAGGCGGAGCTGGCGGAACTCCTCGCGGCCTACCCCTCCCTCGCCTCCGAGTACCCCTCCCACTCCGAACACGTGACCCGTATAGAGGCCGCCCTCCGCGACCTGGCCTCCAGCGGCATCCAGTCCTTCGGCATCGTCACCGCCACGGTCCCGTCGTTCGAGGCCTTCGCCGCCGCGGAACAGACCGACCCCGCCCATGCCTCGCTCCCCGAGTACGCCACGACCCTGGCCGCCCGCGGCCGCGCCACCCCCTGGCCCCCGGCGCGCAACGCCCCGTGCTGGTGCGGCTCCACCCGCCCGTACAAGGACTGCCACGGCAACCCGGCTACGGCGTAGAAGGGGCTCGGCATGCCCAAGACGCACCGCTACGAGGTCTCGGTCACCTGGACGGGCAACCGCGGCACGGGCACAAGCGGCTACCGCGACTTCGCGCGCGACCACGAGATCAGCGCGCCGGGACTGCCGCCCATCCCCGGCAGCTCGGACCCCGCGTTCCGCGGCGACCCCGCCCGCTGGAACCCGGAACAGGGCCTCACCGCCTCGCTGTCCCAGTGCCACATGCTCTGGTACCTCCACCTGTGCGCCGTGGCCGGCGTCGTCGTCACGGACTACACGGACGACGCACAGGGCACGATGGCGGAAACCCCGGACGGCGGCGGCCACTTCACGGAGGTCGTCCTACGCCCACGCGTCACCGTCGCTTCCCCGGAGATGATCGAAACGGCGATCGACCTGCACCAGGCGGCCAACGAAAAGTGCTTCATCGCCAACTCGGTGAACTTCCCCATCCACCACCAGCCGACGGTAACGGCAGCCCCGACGGACTGACGTCCGGGCGCTCCCAGGACCCCCAGGGCCGCCGCAGGAACTTACGGTGGGCTTCCCGCCTCCGCCTCTACTCGTTACCTCTAGCCGCAGCTGTCCAGGGCGTTCCCGTTCCAACCCGGCAGGGCCGGCGGCGCGCCACCTCTGGCACCACAATGGACGTGTGCCCGTGATTCCCTCTTCTCCGTCCGTATCGGCCCGGATGAGCCGCCAGGCCAGCAGGGACACCAGCCCCGAGGTGGCTGTCCGCCGCCTGCTCTACGCCTCGGGCCACCGCTACCGCCTGCATCGCCCGGTCCCTGGGCGCCCCCGTCGCACCATCGACATCGCGTTCCCCGGCCCCAAGATCGCCGTCTTCCTCGACGGCTGCTTCTGGCACGGTTGTCCTCAGCACGCCACTCGCCCCAGGGCCAACGCCGACTGGTGGCGTCAGAAGCTCGACCGGAACATCTCCCGCGATCGCGAGACGACGGAAAGCCTCACCACAGCGGGATGGACAGTACTCCGCTTCTGGGAGCACGAGGATCCGCTTGTCGTGGCGGACCGAGTCGCCGCCGCGGTCGCCGCTACGCGCACTGGCCACTGAGCGCTGCGTCTCCGTCACCATGCCCCCGGGCCACAGGACTTCTGTCGTACGATCTTCTTCGATCTCTGGAACTGAATTTCAATATGAGCCTTGCAGCGCAACTCGCCTCGGGGCTCGGTGCTTTACTCAGAGCGCCTGCACTCGGCAGGGAAGAGGGAGGAACGGTTGCCCCCCAGACGCTTCAATTCGCTGGAGATCTGCGCCGGCGCCGGTGGTCAAGCTCTGGGCCTGGAGGAGGCCGGATTCGACCCCGTCGCCCTGATCGACAACGACAACCACGCCTGCGCGACGCTTCGCGTCAACCGTCCTGGATGGAACGTACTCGAGATGGATCTCATGGACTTCGACCCCGTGGACCATCCCTACACATACGACGTCGACCTGCTCGCTGCCGGACTGCCCCGGGTGAAGTCTGCCGCCTCCACCAGGCGTGTCCAAGACCGGGAAGCACGCCGACTGCTGGAGGCCACCGTCCTACTGGCCCACGGCGTACAGCCCCGGGCAGTCCTGATCGAGAACGTGCCGGACTTCGTGACCTCGGACGACTTCACAGACATCAGGGGGTTCGTGCACCAAGAGCTCGAACACCTCGGCTACCGCTTGAGCCTGGGGATCGTGAACGCGAAGGCGTACCAGGTCCCGCAAGATCGTAAGCAGGGCGTACTCGTCGCGCTCAAGAATGAAATTGCCGACCACTTCACATGGCCCCGACCTGATATCACGTCAGCACCGACCGTCGGCGCTGCGCTGGGTGCATCCATGACCGCGCGGGGCTGGCGCCATGCCGCCGCTTGGGCCGCCCGAGCCGACCGCCCGGCGCCCGCCATCGTGGGCGGCTCCAAGAACCGCGGCGGTGCCGACCTCGGGCCCTCCGGGACCAAGCAAGCCTGGGCCAGGTTGGGAGTCAACGGCGGCAGCATCGGCAACGACGTACCCGAGCTCGACTTCCCTTGGTGCCCGGACGGTGACCCAAAGGATCTCCCCAAGCTCACAGTCCCCCAAGTCGCGATCCTCCAGGCCTTTCCACCCGATTGGCGGCTGTGCGGCGGCAAAACGGCTCGTTACCGGCAGCTCGGGCACGCCTCGCCGCCACCCGTCGCCAGAGCGTTGGGCCAGCGGATCGCCTCAGCGCTGACGGGGCGGTGACGGGCACCCCGTACCGCCGGCTAAACTCCACGACATGAACGCCGCTCGCCCCACGGAACCCATCCGAGTCGTTGATCTATTCGCTGGTTGCGGCGGTTTCACCCAAGGCTTCCACTCGTATCACCCCGAGGGCCGCTACGACGCAGCAGTTTTTCATTCCGTCGCTGCCGTCGAGCATGACCCCGCCGCTGCCTCCACGTACGCAGCCAACTTTGCCGAGAGTATGGGCGGTCGGGAACACATCTACGACGGCGACATCGAAGACTGGTTTCCAGGGGACGATGAAATCGGTGCCGAAGTAATCCTTGGTGGGCCCCCATGCCAGGGCTTCTCCGGCCTGGGACGACGTGACCCGAAGGATCCACGCAACAAGCTCTGGCGTCAGTACATTCGGATCGTCAAGACGATCGAGCCCAAAGTCTTCGTCATCGAGAATGTCGACCGGTTCCTGCGTTCTCCCGAATTCACCGATCTCCGCTCGGAGGTACAGAAGGACGGCGAACTCGGGAACTACCGCATCATCGCGCCCCCAGGCAGCAGGGCGGGCGACTCCGAACAAGAAAGGATCCGCCGCTACTTGCTGAATGCAGCGGATTACAACGCCCCTCAGGCACGCCGCCGGGCAATCGTGATCGGCGTACACGAAGATCTGATCGACCCGAATGCCGATCCACTCACGCTCGGCGAAATGTGGTACCCAACGCGCACCAACACAAAGCTTCATCGCTCCACTGCAGTGCGGGGCGAGACGACCATGCTTCCTTTGGAAGACGAATCAAGCGAGAGTGGCAAACCCCCGTGGCGGACAGTGGAAGAGATCTTCCAAAGATCTGCACAACTCCCCATCCAAGGAACTGAACTTCCCGAGCGAGCGGGCCGAAGGCTTGATTCTGGCGAGGTACTGCCCCCGGAGTACACCACCACTGAACTACACATCGGCCGCAGCCCCGAAGATCTATCCCGCGCGCGTTACATGGCTATTCCAAAGGGCGGAAATCGCAAGGACCTCCGAGAAAAATGGTACAAGATCGACCGCCACGGTGGCATCCATCTCTCGACCGATCCCGATTACGGTCGACACAAAGCGCCAGCGCATTACCTGTCCACGCCGAGTTGGGACGGTCACAACAAGGGGTCGGGGGATGTCATGGGGAGGATGCACATCGACAGGCCCTCCGTCACCATTCGCACCGAGTTCTTCAAACCCGAGAAGGGGCGGTACCTGCACCCGACGGAAAACCGTCCGATCACACACTTCGAAGCGGCGCGAATCCAGGGCTTCCCCGAAGACTTCAAGTGGTGCGGTTCCAAGATCGATATTGCCAGACAGATCGGCAATGCCGTGCCTATCGATCTGGGTATCGCCCTCGCCCGGGTGATACACGCCCGGCTACGGCACTGAGTTCTGTCCTTCGGATCTGACGCTCTTCTTGCCAGGATTGTCCTCGATCTTGCCTCGTACCGGAGCATGCGCAAAGAGCTCTTCGAAGCAGCGAACCATCGTGCCAACCGACTCTTCCCGAACGCGGCCGTCCTTCGGTCCGTCCGGCAGCGTCGCCCAAGGGGTCGGCGGTGCTGTCTCGCTGTCGCGAATCCACTCCCACAGGCCGTCGAGCTCAGGGGCATCATCGGGCGCGAGACAGTCGTAAAGCAGCGTGCTACCGGCGGTGTTGATGGCCGTGGCCAATGCATTGATCTCGCGACCGGTGCGTACCTTGCCCTGTTCCAGGAGTCGGACAACAGCACGTGCCGATGGTCGGTGGTCGATGACATCCAAGCGCAGGATCGTATTCAGCACGTCCTGGTTACGACAGGCGATCTCGGCCGGTCGGTAGTCGTCGCCGTCACGGAAGAGTTCCGCCGCCCACCACAGGCGGGAGAAGGTCTGGGTGTAGTGGGGACCGGTAAATCGGCCGGACGCAACGATCGCGGACTCGCCTGAGGCCCGTTCCTTGCCCAAGTGGCGCCACACCACGTAGTCGGGGGCAACGACCAGCGCGAGAAAGTTCCACAGCCCGGTGTCCGAGGCCTCGGCCTTGGTGATCCGCAAGGTGGCATGCAGCCGGGGCGCCAGCCAGGCATCGGCCTGGGATCGTGACGTGTCCTCGAAGCGATACATAGCCTGCTCCATCAGCTCGCGCAGCGGATATACGCTCCAGCGCGCGCTGCGCTCGACGGCGAGCGGTGTCGATACCCGCAGCAAAGCAACATGCGGCGGAGATTCCTGCCCAGTGCGCACACTGCGGGTGAGGTATTTTGCCGCGACCAAGTCGGGCAGGCTCGCCAAGTACTCCGGTAGATCGGGAGACGTGCGATTCATGCTCATGCCCTCTCGGGTCGGTCCAGAACACGGATGGCGGTGCCCAGGTTTCTGGCCACACGGCCTCGGCGGGAAGCCGCGTACTGGATACGCGACTGCAGTTCGTGCCAGCCGCCGCCATCCGCTCGGCTGCTGCTCACCTCGTACAAGGCATCAGCCGGTGGCAGGTCCGAAAAGATGTCCGGAAGCATCGCGCGCAACACGGAGTCCCGCCAGCCGCCCGGCCACTGCGGCGTTCCGTCATCATCGGCGTCCAACTCACTGATCGCCGAATGGAACATGGCCGTCCAAGCCTCGGCGGCGATCTGCGCGGCGACGGTCCCACGCATCGCCCTCTCGGCCGGTCCTCCACCGGTGTCGAGCAGCTCCTTCAGTCCCTCGAAGCCGAGATTGAGATGCACCGTGGGCATGTCGCCGCCGGCCGTCTCCACGAGCCAAGGCGATTCCTTGAAGGGCCGGAGCCAGTTGTGGTCGCCTTCCCGAAAGTCCACTTCATTGATGTTGAGATCGCGCTCACGAACCGGTGTGCGGGCCATGAGATCGACGATCCAGGTGTTCTCGGCAGTGCCGATCATTCGCGCCCGGGTTCCGTCGTACGTCGCCGCCACGACCAGTCGAAGATCCGCTCGACTGCGGTGCATATCCCGGGCAAGGATAAGGCTTCCACGCCACGTACCGTCTCCTGCGGGGGTGAGCCGGTCCACGGTTCGGGCATTCGTCGCGCCCTCCGTCAGGACGGCGACGCAGGTCACCTCCTCCCATGAGCCGGAGGCCAGCTCTCGCTCGGGTAGGGTCGCACGCAATTCGAGCCTGCACTCCTGCCAATTGGGGCGCTCATTCTGGTGGAGAGCGACGACATTCTCCTGGCGAGAGATCATGCTGAGCGGCTGCGGCCTGCCGTCCAAGCTTGCGCCGACTACCTCGAGGTCGATCTCACCCGAGACAGTTGGGTACGGGAACACGGTCTTCACGCGCGATTCTCCCTCGCCTTCTGCAGATCAATGACCAGACGTGCCATGGCGGCGGACACTGGGTGGTCCGTTATGTCCGTGACTCCTGTGAAGGACGCACTGCGTGCTCCTTCTTCGAAGCGCAACAGACCATCCTGCACCGTGCAGTTGTCACCCCCCGCCAGCTCGGCCCAGCCGATCCGCGGCCTTCCGCCCGATCGCACGTCGAACTTCGCAACCGGCTCCAACAACCAGGGGTCCTCACGCGCGGGGAGCTTCACTTCGACCTGGACGTACCAGGCACCCGAGCCGTCGACGGTCCCGACGACATGCCGGATCGTGGGGTGTCCGTCGGTCCTGCGTACCGTCGCGGGAGCGTCGAGTCGCAGCAACTCGCGAAGGACCGCAGGGCCACCCTCACGCTTCTCCTCGCGTCGGCCGACGAGGCGACGTACGGCAGCGTCCATCTCCTTGCGGAAATCGGTGATACGCGTCCGAGCCCCGCGAGCATAGGTCGCCGCGAGCTCCTCCGTTTTGTTCCAATCATTGTGCTCGGGCGGTTCGGCCGCCCGCAGAAAGGCCTCAGCCAGCTGCACGTCGTCGGACCCTTGACCCGTCGCTCGCCCAGCGAGCAGGACCGCTTGAAATGGGTTGGTACCGAGCGGGATGTCGCGCACTCTGCGTTCAATGACCGTCATGCGATTGCCGCGCATGCACACCAGGCGGTTGGCCTGCCGATCGTGGTCGTCAGCAGCGGTGATCAGAAGAACTGCATTGTGCTCGGTGCCATCCCCGGACCGGCTCCCCTGCGAGCTGAGCGCGGGTACCTTGAGCGGCACATGCGTGAGGGCCACTTGGTCGGGGCCTGTGATCTGCTCAACGGTTTCATCGTTGAGGTAGGCCTGGAGAGCGCGCGTCCGTGCAGGCTGGTACTCGAAGGGGTCAACCCGCTCTTCTGCGATCAGCGTGTTGCCATTACGCAAAGTAACGACCGAGGCCTCGAGCAACGGAGTCCCCTGCCGGCCAGTGGTCATCGCTGCCCAGAAGTTCTCCGCCAGGGCGGAAACCAGCTTGGCATGCATGTCCTGAAGTGACTCGGTATCGCCCGCCGCGTCGTGAGCGCCGACGATGAGGAAGGAGGTTCCGGGATCGCTCACCTCACGATCCAAGTGCAGCGCGGCGGTTGTCTTCTCGTCACCCCACCAAGAACGGGCGATGCCCTCCCGATCCGGATCCGTGTCGGGCTCCCCGAGCCAGGCAGGTCCGGCGAACGCCTCTTCCCCAACCACATGCCAGGGAAGCTCGAGACGGCCGACAAGTCGCCGCTCGGTCCGCCCCTCATGCGGCCGGGACAGGGTGCTGTTGATCAGCACCAGGCCGAAGCGGCTGGTCCCCCAGATGGTGGCCTTGCCCAACCCGTAGGAGCCACCCGCCTGATTGCTCTGCTTGTTGCTGTTGAGCTGATCCCTCACGACCGCAGCGAACTTGCTGTCCCCGTACTCCGTTCCGATGAGCCCGGTCGCGTTGTAGTCGTCCACTCGCAGCAGCAAGAGACTGCGGCTGTCCTCCAAATCGCGCAAGGCTTCCCCGATCACCCGACCGACCTTCTGTCGCTGGCGCCCTGCGACCTCGTAGTGGGGCTTGAGGTCGCTCCAGCCGAGAGCTTCGAGGAACGAGCGCAGATGCTCCCCGGTGAGCTCGTGGAGGGTGTAGCGAACGCAAACAGGACGCTGATCGTCCACCTGCTCGTCCAGGCTGTTCTGCGTCGCCTCCCGCGCGAGCACAGAGAGATCCGCGTCGAAGGCAAAGGCTGCGGCGTTGCCGAATTCGCGTCCACCGTCCGGGTGGGCCGGCCGGTGGTACCAGCGGGTCGGTTGTCCACCGATCACTTCGGCCCTGCGGCTGTGAACCGTCATCTCATCCACGCCCAGCGCGCCCGCAATTGCCCGCTTGGTGATCTCGCGAGGCTCAGCCCTGCCGGTGATCCATGCGGAGACGGCCGCCCTGGTCAGGTTGAGAGCGTCCGCAAGCTCTGCCTGCGTCATGCCTTTGCGCCTCAGCTGCCGACCGAGCCACATGCCGAAGTGTTCCGTGCTGTCGTCCTCGGCGTCCATCGCACCTTCTCCATGTCGATCAACTCGGGACAGAGATCGATCATATCAAAGCAAATTTGACGACTGTCGAGATGAGCAAATATCAGTTGTCGCTCGCTCATGCTGCCCGAGTATAGAGACGGATCTCAACCTCCCCCCTGTACCGAGAACATCGCCCCGACTCTCTTCAACTTGCTTGTGGCGTAGGCCGATCAGGCTCTAGCGTTTTCGCCACCAGTCGGCGGATCGCACGCATGACACCGCCACTTCAGGGGACAGCTGTGCCCTCGCGCCCCCCCACGGCGACTGAGACGAACGTGCTCACGCGGCTTCGTTGTCAGCGGCCACGCGTACGGTGCATCCCACCGTTTCTACGCATCACCACCATGAGCGCCGTACCGGACACCACCGCGCCGAAGGAGCCGTAGCCGTCATGCACAACTCGATGTCGGATATATCAGAAGTATCCGAAGTCATTGACGTAGTCCGGGAGCAGTCCCGTCGCATTCTCGACGTCTACCGCGCAGACCCCGGCCATGTGCAGGAGCACGCCAACGGCGAACGACGGATCACTCAGGGCGGATACGGCGAGCGTCAGGTGTACGAACTCGTCCAGAACGGCGCCGACGAGATCCATGGCGAGGACAACGGACGCATCCACGTTCTGCTGACCGACACGCGCCTGTACTGCGCGAATACCGGCTCACCGATGTCTCCCCAGGGTGCCGAGACCATCCTGCGTATGAGCGTTTCCCGTAAGCGTGGAGGTCAGATCGGTCGATTCGGCGTCGGCGTGAAGTCCGTACTGAGCGTTACGGACACCCCCCTCTTCTACAGCACAACCGGCAGCTTCGGGTTCGACAAATCCTGGTCGGCCCAACGCATCAGTGAAATCGTGCAGTTGACGAAAACTCAGGAAACGCCCGTACTGCGCATGGCTCAGCCGCTGGACCTGGCCGAAGCCCGTGCCGAGGATCTGCTGCTGGACGGACTCATGAGTTGGGCGTCCACGGTCGTCGTACTCCCGCTCAAACCCGGCGCAGCGAACCGACTGGGGGCAGACCTGCAGAAGTTCCCGACCCATTTTCCCCTGTTCTCGTCGCACGTCTCTGCGGTGGTGCTCGAGGATCGTCGGTACGGCCACAGCATGAGCCGTGTGCTCAGCCAGAAGGCTTCCGCAGACGGAGCCCATCTCATCCGCGAGGAGGCGAATCGGAAGCTGTTGCGGTCCGAGCGCTGGCGGGTCTTCTCCCGAGACCACGAGCCGACACTCAGCGCGAAGGAGACCGCGGGAGAACTTCATGAACGCCCCACCATCCGAATCTCATGGGCCGTTCCGGACAAGGGCACCAAGCTGCGCACTGAACGCGGACAGTTCTGGGCCTACTTCCCGACCAACTACGACACAACGCTCACCGGTGTCCTCAACGCTGCGTGGAAGACCAACGAGGACCGTCAGAACCTTCTGCAGAGCGACTTCAACACCGAGCTGATCGGTGCGGCGGCTGAACTCGTGGTGGAGTCGCTTCCAAAACTCCTGCAGCCTGATGACCCAGGGGCATACCTTCCACTACTCACCGCACGTGGTCGTGAGGCCGCCCAGTGGGCTGACAAGCTGCTCAGCACGCAGTTGCTGAACGTGGCCGCGAAGCGCCCCTCCCTCCCCGACCAGTCCGGCGTGCTGCGCGAGCCCCGCACGCTGAGGCTCCATCCGGAAGATCTGATGCCGCACTGGTTGGAACTCTGGGCCACGCACGACGGGCGTCCCGCCGACTGGTGTCACCACACCATCGAGACTCGGGAACGCCGCTCACGCGTCCGCGACATCATGGAGCAGGCTGGGCGCAGTGCCGCCTCGGTACGTGACTGGCTGGAGGCTCTGGTTGCCGATCGTTCTCCGGAGGGCTCGGTATTGGCGCTCCGCATCGCCGCCGATATGGAGCGGTCCGGCTCGTCCCACGCCGGCGAGGCCGTGATGGCTAAAATCCTGCTTACGGAGCGGGGCGACTTCATCGCCCCGGCGCGCGGTGCGGCATACCGACGGAGTCCCGTCGGAGGGCAGGGGCTCCAGGACAACCTCGTGTATGTGCACCCCGATGTCGTCGCGGACAACGAGGGCACCCATGCGCTCGAAATGCTCGGCATTCCCGAGGCTGATGCCGAGGGGCGCTTCAAGGCGGTGCTGGATCGCGGTTTCGCTCGATACGGGTTCGGGGAGTGGACCGAGTTCTGGTCGCTGTTGCGCCGCGCGGGTGGGGGTCGGGCCGTGGTGGCGATCCGCTCGCTTATCACGAACCCCAAGGATTCGATCAAGGTTCGTTGCGCCGACGGTGAGTTCCGACCGCTGCGCAACTGCCTACTGCCCGGACGGGTCGTGCCTGCCGACACGTCCCGGGATCTCCAGGTGCTCGTGGACCCGGCCTTTCACAGCGTCGACTTCGTGGTCCTCCGCGACTTAGGGGTCTCTGACGGCCCGGTGGTCGAATGCAATCCTCGCGATGACAGTTGGTTCGCAACATACGAGGAGAGAGTCCGGGAGAACTACTACCAATCGTTGCCGGCCAGTGCGTCACGGCCCTCGGCTGCCAGGTTCATCATCGATGGACCCAACCCGGCTGGTCCACTGCACCTGTTGGGGACCCTGTCGGAGGACGGACGAGCAGCTTTCCTTCAAGCTGTTCCTCGACACGGAATGGTCCACCACTGGACACTCCAGGTCGGGAAGAACCAGGCCACCAAACAGGCGATCGAGTCCCCAATTGTCTGGCTGATCAAGCGCATCGGCGTCCTCAACACATCCTTGGGAAAGCGCAAACCCCACGATTGTGTGGCTCCCGCCTTCCGGACCTACGAAGACCTACTGCCGGTGGCCAATGTCGACAGCGACACGGCTGCCGCATTGCAGCTGGCCGGGGACCTTACGGAGATCGCACCCACTTTGTGGTCAGAACTGATCACGCGCATCTTCGACGGCGAGGACGAGACCTTCCCCGGCCGCGCATATGCCCTACTGGCCCGGGCTGCCGAGAAGGACATCGAGATCCCGTGGCCGTCGGACACGGCTACCCGCTGCCGCATAGGACGGGAGTGGGACACCGAGATCGATTCCGAGATCTACGTCACCTCCGAACGGGGTCTGTACCGCGGGTTGCTGCAGCATCGGCTGCCTGCCCTCCTGGTCCCCACCCCGGAGGACGCTGAGCGGCTCAGGCGTGTCTGGTCCATGAAGGACGCCGCCACCGCAATCCAGGAGGATATCGAGCCCGTAGCTGCAGGTGACCCGATCCCGCTGACCGATCTCTATCCGCGACTGCGGCAGCACCTGGAGCGGGGCATCGACTGGCAGCTGGTGCACTGTTCCTCGCTGGTCAAGGTCGTCAGCACCGACAACGGAAGGCAAACCGAGGAACTGACCGCGATCCGGTCCGGTTCCGACGTACTCGTCTGCGGCCCCGACGAAGAACTCTCCGTCTTACTCGAAATCGACCGAGCTCTCAACCTCCGACTGGGCGAGCCGGGTTGTCGGGCGCTGCTCGCCCAACAGGAGAAGGACCGCGACAACCGAAAGTTCGTGGCCGTGCGCAGGGAGTCGGATCCGGGACGCAAGTTGCTCCTCGCGGTGGGTGTTGAGCGGCTGCGTGAGAACCTGCCTGCCGGCCTGCTGGTCACCGACGAGGAACTGAACGGCGCGCTGCCGGACGACCTGCGGATCGCGCGCCTGGTCATGGCCGCGCATGGGGAAGACGTGCTGCGAGTACTTGCACCGGCATTTCGCGAGGCGGGGTTCGAGGCCCCCAGCCAGTGGGTCGGCGGCGCTACAACGCGTAACTTCCTCACGGAGTACGGGTTCCCCGTGTCCTGGGCCGGCGATCAGAATGCGACCCAACCGCCTCCGTACACGGACGTGAGCGGCCCCCGCGACTTCCCCCCACTCCACCGTTACCAGGAGCTCCTGGTCGCCAACATGTACCGGCTGCTCGTCCAGCACACTCCGCAGCGTGCGATGCTGCGGCTGCCAACCGGCTCGGGCAAGACCCGAGTCGCTGTGGAAGCGACGGCCAAGGCCATGAGCGACGGTCAATTGAGCGGTCCAGTTCTGTGGGTCGCACAGAGCGGGGAGCTCTGCGAACAGGCCATCGAAACATGGCGTTTCGTATGGTCGCAGATCGGTCCGGCCGCCAACGTCAGAATCAGCCGCATGTGGCAGGGGTACCGTCCGGAGCCGGTCCAGGGCCACCAGGTGGTCGTGGCCATCGACGACACCTTGGTACGGCACCTGGGCAGTGCCCAGTACGGCTGGCTTCGGAACGCCGCTGTGGTGATCATCGACGAGGCCCATTTCGCGATCCCCAGGACCTACACCCACATCCTGGATCACCTCGGTATCGATCAGCATCGCGTGTCCCGCCCCATGGTGGGCCTGACGGCGACTGCGTTCCGCGGCACCAACGAGAACGAGACCCAACGGCTCGTGAACCGCTTCGGTGGACAGCGCCTGGACTACGGGGTGTTCGAAGGGGATGACGCGGACAATCCTTATCCGCACCTTCAGGAGCTCGGTGTGCTGTCGCGGGTCGAGCAGCGTGAACTCGAAGGCGGAACCGTGGCACTGACCTCCGAGCAGGTCGCCTCAGTCACCAGCAGCAACAGCATGGCGCTGCCCGACGCGGTGACCAAGCGGCTTGCCGAGGACGTGAGCAGGACCAAGCGCATCATTGACGAGATCGAGAGATTGCCCGCCAACTGGCCGGTACTCGTCTTTGCAACGTCTGTGGAGCACGCGAAGGTACTGGCCGCTCTCCTCAATGACCGTGGTGTGACCGCGTCGTCGGTGGACGCCACCACTCCTTCGGGAGTTCGAGCCCGCCGTATCGAAGATTTCCGTAACAGCAGGGTCCAGGTACTCACCAACTTCAACGTGCTCACTCAAGGCTTCGACGCCCCGGCGGTGCGGGCCGTCGTGGTGGCTCGGCCGACATTCAGCCCCAACACTTATGTCCAGATGATTGGCCGGGGATTGCGAGGCCCGGCGAATGGCGGCAAGGACAACTGTCTCATCCTCAACGTCCGCGACAACATCAAGAACTTCGGCCGAGATCTGGCGTACACCCAGCTCGAGTACCTGTGGAAGAAGGCACAGTAATGGGCCCCTACGAGGGAATCCCAGACCTCACCGAGGAACAACTCGCTGTCGTACGGCAGCCCGCCGACGCCCTGCTCCTCGTCACTGCGGGTGCCGGTGCCGGCAAGACACACACCCTGGTGCGACGGCTGGAGGCCCTGGTCCAGGACCAAGGATTGAGCGCCGGCGAGATTCTGGTCTTCAGCTTCTCCCGAGCTGCCGTGCGCGAGTTGCGCGAGCGGCTGTTGCGCAACGGTGGGGAAGACGTCCGCCAGATACGTGTGTCCACCTTCGACTCCTGGGTTCTCCGGATGCTCTCCGAGCACAAGGCGGAGACTGATTGGCGGAGCACAGGCTTCGAAGCACGCATCGAGGCAGCCGCAGCGGCTATTGCCGACGATCGCGACGATGAGATCTTCGGGGACACCTTGCGCCATGTCGTCATCGACGAGGTTCAGGATCTCGTCGGAGCCCGTAGAAACATGGTGGAGGCTCTGCTGGAACAGTACGACTGCAGTTTCACTCTGGTCGGCGATCCGGCTCAGGCGATCTACAACTTCCAGGTCCAAGATCCCGATCAGCGCGCCATCGAGACGAACCGGTTCTTCGCCTGGCTCCGCAACTTCTTCACGGAAGAGCTCACCGAGCGTTCGCTCAGCGGCAATTTCCGGGCGCGTACTCCCGAGGCCCGCACAGCACTGCGCCATGAAGCGGCCGTCCGCGCCGGCGCAGACTTGGATCGTGAGGACTCCGAGAAGCTCCACTCCGTGCTGCGTGAGGAGTTGATGGCTCTGGACGAGTTCGGCAATCTCGACGTGCCGTACGTCCAGAATCTTCTCCGCGACGATCGGCTCACGACGGCGGTTCTCTGCCGTACGAACGGAGAAGCTCTGCTGATCTCCGGAACGCTGCACGAAGCGGGGATCTCGCACCAGTTGCGCCGTTCCGCCCAGGACCGAAGTGCTCCGGCCTGGCTGAACTCACTCATCCGAGGAGCCGGCGGCCTCGTATTGACCCGAAAGGGCTATGACGCACTGTTTCCCTCGCTGACAGGGCTTCCCTCCGGCATCGAAATTGACAGTCTGTGGCGCCTCCTGCGCTCCTGTGCCGGCGACCGGACCGGGCGCACCGTGGACCTGTCCGTGCTGCGAGACGACCTGGCCGCTGGGCACCTCCATGACGAACTCACTGCCCAGTCACCACACCACCTCGTGGTGTCCACGTTCCACCGAGCCAAGGGCCTGGAATTCGACCGTGTCCTGGTCGTCGATCCCGGCCCCTTGAAGGAGGTCCGCACGGGAGGTAGAACGGACCCGGCCGAGGAAGCTCGGATGCTGTACGTGGCCATGACCCGCCCCCGCGACGAGCTGTACTGGCTTCCGAGACCGGCCACTCGGCTCGTGCGCAAGGACCCTTCCACCGGTCGTTGGGGTCGCTACGGCTGGCAGAAGTGGCAGCGACTCGGGCTGGAAATGCATGGCACCGATGTCCACGCCGTGCATCCCGCAGGCACCCACGGTTTCACCGCAGATGCTCTCGACCTACAGGAGTATCTGCGCATCGGTCTCCCGGCCGGCGCCGCGCTGACCTTCGAGCTGCTCGATACCGAGGAGTCGAAACTCGAAGCGGCCCAGGACGCCGGTATGGCCCCGCCCTACGTTCTGTGCCACGAGACCCGGGCCATCGGGCTCGCCTCGGAAGGCTTCCGCAGGGATATGTACCGCTTCCGGCAACGGTGGCCCCAGCACCGTCCGGATACATGGCCTGGCAAAGTCACCGGCATCCAGCTCGACTCGGTGGAGACCGTGAGCGGCAGCCCTGCAGCCGGTGCCACCGCAGGCATGGGCGACCTCGGCATCTGGCTCGCCCCCCGACTCACCGGCCTCGGCCGATTCCACTACGACAAGACCACCAACGCGGCGGAGGACGACAATGGCTGACCACACCGGGCATTACCGCTTCCGTGAGGAACTGGTCAAGCGGCTGAAGGCCGATCTCCTCGGTCCCACGGGTAAGGACGCCGGTTCCGAGGAGACGATCCACGACTGGCCAGTCACCACGTACGCCATTGGCGTACTCTTCCCGCAGGTGACCGACCCCGAGCGGGCAGCCACAGAGGCGGCAGAGAACGACTACGACGATGCCGACTCCACACTTGCCATCGACGAGACCCCGGACACCGGTGTCACGCTCGCCAATGTTCAGAAACCCTCCGCTGCGGGGCTCACCTTTGCGGTCGACGCATCGTTCTCCAGAACGATCGAGATCAGCGCCGCTGCCGCCGTCTACGAGCCGGTGAGCCGTGAAGGTCTGCCCGTCCAAGCCGAACGCGCCGAGCGACGCTCCACCGATGCGCAGAATCTGCATTGGCAGCGGCGCCCCTTGGACCTGTCTCCCATCACGGTCGATGTCACCGTTCCCCACCACGATCCGATGCCACTCGCCGCTGGACTCTCGCTCCGGCTCCGGGTGCGGCCTCCGCAGGGCCCACGCGGCATCGTCTCTGTCACCGCCACCCTGGTGAACACCCATACCGTCGGTACTGGTGATCTCCAGGACACTTACTGCTTCTTCCAGGTCGGACTGCGCATCCAGGCCCCTGGCGGCGTCAAGGCCCTGGTCGAGCGCCCGGCGCCGGGCAGCAACGACGATGAGGTACTGCTCAATCGACTGCTGCATCGCCACGCCCCGTCGTTCGCAACCGGACACGGGTGCGCGGCCGACTGGCAGTGGGCTCCGCACTCACCGCGGGGATGGCGCAAGTCCCAGGGACATCCCGCCGCGGTCTCCGCGGTATGGACCGAGTTCGTGCCGACGTACGAGGTGCTCCTCACCGACTCCAATCCGGAAGTGGATGTCGCCGCTCTCGGGATGAAGCACCTGGCCGATGCCCGTGACAGCGAGGTGATCAGTGCCCTGCGCGGACTCGTCACCGGCTACGGCGAGTGGATCGCTGATCGTGAAGCGGATGCCGCCGCCCTCCTCGGGACGCACTACGGCGACACCGAGTACACCCGCATCACAGCCGAACAGTTGAAGCTCTGCGGCATCGCTCGAGAACGCATGACCGCCGGCATCGACCTGCTGATGCGCAACCCGAACGCCATGGAGGCGTTCAAGCTCGCGAACCGAGCCATGGCGACCCAGCGCGCCCGTACGTCCTGGATCAAGGACGGGAAGAAAAGTGAGCCGGTGGAGAACGGCGTCTGGTACCCGTTCCAAATCGGTTTCCTGCTGTTGTGTCTCAACGGCATCGCGGACCCCGACCATCGGGATCGGCAGGTGGCCGATCTGTTGTGGTTCCCCACGGGCGGCGGCAAGACCGAGGCTTATCTCGGACTCATCGCATTCACTGTGTTTCTTCGACGACTTCGCCTGGGACAGGCAGGTGGGGGCGTCACCGTCCTCATGCGGTACACGCTCCGACTATTGACTTTGCAACAGTTCGAACGTGCGGCAACCTTGATGTGCGCGATGGATTCGATCCGTCGAGAGGATATCAGCCGCTTTGGCAGCGAACAGATCTCCATCGGCATGTGGGTCGGAAAGGCGGCCACGCCCAACTTTCTGAACAAGAAGAGCGACAAACAGTCCGCTGACAAGCTGCTGCGCAAGTTGCGTAACAATGATCCCGTCCAAGAAGGAAACCCCGTTCAGCTACGGTCCTGTTCCTGGTGCGGCACTCCTCTCGACCATCTCGCCTACCGTGTGGACGCAGCGCTCAAGCGGATGGTGATCGAGTGTCGGTCACCGGACTGCGAGTTCCGCGAAGGCCTTCCCGTACACCTCGTGGACGAGGCGATCTACCACCACCGTCCAACCCTCGTGATCGCCACGGCCGACAAATTCGCCCAAGTGGCCTGGCGCGAGGAAGTAGCAGCCCTCTTCAACCGGGACATCATCCATCGTGGAACACCCGCCCCGGAATTGGTCGTTCAGGACGAGCTGCATCTGATCTCCGGACCTCTCGGCACACTCGCAGGGCTGTACGAAGCAGCGATCGATGTCGCCTCCAACACCCCGAAGGTGATCGCATCGACTGCGACCATCCGTCGTGCTCAGGATCAGGGGAAGGCCCTGTTCAACCGCAGAGAGGTCGTCCAGTTTCCGCCCGCAGGCCTGGATTCAAGGGATTCCTGGTTCGCCGTGGAGACACCGGCGAGGGACAAGGCCTCCCGCCACTACCTGGGCCTCCTCGCGCCCGGCGTCTCGCAAGCCACGCTCTTGGTGCGTGCGTACGCGTCCTTGCTTCACCATGTCGAGCACATCGAGGGGAGTGAATCCGTCAAGGACGCCTACTGGACGCTTGTGGGCTACTTCAACAGCCTTCGACTTCTTGCCGCCGCCGATCTCCAGGTTCGCGACGATGTCCACGACCGTCTACAACTGCTCGCCGGTCGTGCCGGCGTCACTCCACGCGAGGCGGAGATGCTCGCCGAGTTGACGAGCCGCATTCCGTCCAGCCGTATTCCGGAGAAACTCAAGGAATTGGAGACCAGACTCCCCGGCCCGGCTCTGGACGTGGTGTTGGCCACGAATATGATCTCGGTGGGCGTGGATGTCGACCGGCTCGGTCTGATGGCAGTGCTCGGCCAGCCGCAGACCACTGCCGAGTACATCCAGGCCACCAGCCGCGTCGGCCGGCGTCACCCTGGCCTCGTCGTCACCCTCTTCAACGCGGCCCGATCGCGCGACCGCTCCCACTACGAGGGATTCGTCCCGTACCACTCGGCCCTGTACCGGCAGGTCGAGTCGACCAGCGTGACCCCATTCTCTTCGCGCGCCCGCGACCGCGCACTGCACGCGGTATTCGTCGGCCTGGCTCGATTGCTGATTCCCACGGCCCGCCCGAATGCAGCGGCGGGGCGTGTCGAAGGGTTTGTCGAACAGCTCCGCGATCTGCGCACCCTACTGGTCGCCAGGGCTGCGAGTGTCTCCGACTCCAAAGAGGAGGTCGATGCCACAGCCGAGGAACTCGACTGGATCATCGAGGACTGGTGCAAGCTCGCGGCCGACAATCCGGAGCTGCTCTACGAGGCCCCGTTCCGGCACCGTCCGGGCGAGCATCGGAATCACGACACAGCGCTCCTCCGGGGCCACCAGGACGAAGACCTCACGGAAGCCAGGGACACCATGTGGAGCTTCCGCGATGTCGACGTCGAATCCGACCTCTACTTGGAGCACTGAATGGGACTGCGATCCGGAAGCGCCCGACGCATGGAGGGCGCAGCACGTGCCATCACCCGCAAGCGGTTGGGAGCTGTACGGCGGGCTCAGCAGATCACGACCTACGGCGTCGGCTCCATGGTGGCGATCGGCGATCAATCGTTCCTGGTCAGTGGGCTGAACACCTGGATGGTCCGCGGAGAGCCGGACGTCCGGGAGCCTCGCCTGGAGGGCCGACTGCAGGTCAACGGCTTCCGCTTGCCCCCTGCCTCCAATCCGCCGGCCGGCGACGGCGTTCGCGTGCGTCGTTTTCCCACTACGTACTCCTGTCACGAATGCGGTGCTCTGGGGCGCTACCGGGACTTCAACTCTTCCAAGGGTGAGGGACACTGCGGACAGTGCGATCGCACCGTCACGCCGTCACGCTTCATCATGGCCTGCGCGAACGGGCACCTCGACGAGTTCCCCTACTGGGAGTGGGTGCACCTGCGCACCGCGTTCGCCAATGGCGGTAGTGCCGACCGCTGCCGCATGAAACTGAGGGTGACGGGCCATACCGCTTCCCTGCGCTCCATCGTCATCGAATGCAGTTGCGGCAAGAAGGCCTCACTCGAAGGTGTTTTCGGCGCCAAAGCACTTGGGCTGCTCGGCATAACCTGCAAGGGGAAGCGGCCATGGCTGAGCGGGCCGGACAGTGACGGAGCCGGCTGCCGGGCGATCCCTCGCGCCCTGCAGCGAGGTTCGTCCGCTGCTTGGTTCCCCGTGGTGCGCTCTGCGCTTTCCATCCCGCCGTGGCACCGGGCTCTGATGCAGTTGGTCATGCGACACCGTCGGCATCTGCTCGGGGAGGACGAACCCCGGATCAGGCGCTACGCAGAGAGGGAGGGGTGGCTGGACAATGGGAAGTACACCGCGTCCGAGGTCATCGATGCAGTGCACACGCTCGAAGCCTCCGAGGACGATCTGAATGCGGATCAGGAGAACCCGACAGGCCTGGAAGCGTCCGACAGTCTACGCGTCGAGGAATACCGTCAGCTCAATCTCACCACCGAAGAGACGCGGGAGAATGAGCACTTCGTCTGCGTACCACCCGCGCCCTCCGAGAGGGCACATGTGCCTGGCATTGAACGCACCATGCTGGTCAAGCGACTTCGTGAGGTGCGTGCGCTCCAAACCTTCACCCGCGTGGACATACCCATGCCGTCCGACAAGAAGGAGCGTCGTGCACCCCTGCATTCCGGGGGCATCGATTGGCTGCCCGCGATCGAGGTCATCGGCGAAGGGGTCTTTCTCAAACTCGACACCGACCGGCTGACCGACTGGGAGGTCTCGAAGCAGCACACTTCCGTGGCCGCCCGCGTGGATCGCCTGCGCAACCGGCACACGGCGCTACTGTGTGAACGCGGTGCCGGAGATGAGGTTTCGGCCGTCAGCCCGCGCCTCGTAATGATCCACACCTTGTCGCACGCGCTGATGAACGAGTGGAGCCTGGACTGTGGTTATCCGGCCGCATCGCTGCGCGAGAGGTTGTACGTCTCGAACGACATGGCGGGCGTTCTGCTCTACACGGCAACCAGCGACTCCGCCGGCAGCCTCGGGGGGGTAATAGCCCAGGGCGATCCGCATCGTCTGGCTGCCTCCCTCGACTCTGCGCTTCGGCGCGCTTCCTGGTGCTCGGCAGATCCGCTGTGCATGGAATCGGACGCAGGTGGCGCCTACAGCCTCAACATGGCTGCATGCCACGCCTGTGTACTTCTGCCGGAAACGAGCTGCGAGCTGAACAACACCTTCCTGGACCGGGCGCTGCTCGTCGGGGACGAATCTCAGGGGATACGCGGGTTCTTCCACGACATCATGTGATGCCTCCGTTGCGGCGCCACCCAGCGCTGCGTCTTCACACATCGCCCAACGCCGCCTCGAAGTGGGTCTGTACGCGGTCCAACGTGTCATCCGGATCGCTGCCGTGAGCTCTGAGCCAGTGGAGGAGGTCTGCGATCAGGTCCACTGCAGCCTCCTCCGCCACGGCAAGGCCGAGCGCGGTTGTACCCAGCACGGACGAGGGCACATCACGCCCGTTGAAGTTCCCCCGTGAATTTGGACAGCGGATGGTTACGCTGCGGGGGTGAGGTCTTGCTGCAGCAGGGCTCGGGTCTCGAGCGGGGTGAGGTACCCGTGTTCGGGGTGCCTGC
>NZ_JBEXKU010000074.1:0-37192 GCF_040609575.1 Streptomyces sp. NPDC004647
GACGGTGGTGCAGGCTTGTCCGGTGGGGTCGAGTGCGACGGTTTGGTCGGGTCCGCCGAGGCCGGAGAAGGTCACCGTCCCCGTGGGTGTGCCGGATCCGGGTGGGTCGGCGACCACCGTGGCGCACACCGTGACCGACTGTCCACACACCGACGGGTTCGGCGTCGCTGTGACCGTGGTGGTCGTTGACGCCTCGTTAACCGTTGCGGCAAACGTGTCCACCGAGCCCGCGAAGCAGAGGTCGCCGTTGTAGGTGGCGGTGACGGTTCCGGTGTCCAGGGTCGTGACGGTGGTGCAGGCCTGTCCGGTGGGGTCGAGTGGCACGGTTTGGTCGGGTCCGCCGAGGCCGGAGAAGGTCACCGTCCCCGTGGGAGTCCCGGATCCGGGCGGGTTGGCGGTGACCGTGGCGCACACGGTCACCGACTGCCCACACACAGACGGGTCCGGGGTTACCGTCACCGCGGTCGTCGTGGAAGCCTGGTTCACAGTCTGGGTCACCACCCCGGAGCTGGAACCGCTGAAGTTGGCATCGCCTGTGTAGGAGGCCGTTACCAGGTGGTTGCCGACGGTCAGGTCGGAGATGGTGACCTGAGCCTGTCCGCTGCCGTCCACGGGCGCCGTCAAGGGCGGCCCGTCGTCACTGATGATGAAAGTGACATTGCCGGTCGGGGTGCCCGCCCCGGGAGGTACCGGCGTCACCTGCGCCGTGAGCGTGACCGTTTCGCCGCAGACCGACGGGTTGGGGCTGGTGACCAGCGTCGTAGTGGTCGACGCCGTGTTGACCTGCTGGGTGTCCGCGCCCGAAGAGGGGTCGAGGTTCACGTCACCGCTGTAGTTGGCGACGACGTTGTGTAGGCCGACGGACAGCGACGCGTCGGTGTAGACGGCCTGCCCACCCGGGTCCAGTGCTACGGTCACGGGCGGACCCCCGTCGACGACAAAGTCGACGGTGCCGGTCGGAGTGAACGCGCCAGGTGGTACGGACTCGACGGTAGCGGTGAAGGTTACCGTCTCACCGAAGACCGAGGGATCTGGTGTCGACGTCAGTGTGGTGGTCGAACTGGCCATGTTTCGGCCCCTTTCGCGGAATCCACGGAGGGAAGTGAGCCGCCCACACCCCGCGGAACGGTCGCGTCACGGCATGAGGAAGCAGCAATGCCGGCTGTTACCCCGGCACAGTGAGTGAGCAGCCCACCGGTCGATGTCAGCAGTAGGCATCGCCGCAGTACCGCTGGGCCAGATGGATGGACGCAATGCCCCCCGGTTGGCGCAGCGCGTATACGCGCGAAGAGCGCACTGTGTCCGCACCGCACGGCGCCAACAGCGCGTTGATTACTGCCCGTTCGTACGTTGACGCAGCCAGGAAAGCGCCGAGGCGATGGCTGCGACCGGCCGACAAGCCGACGATCCGACAGCCCGGATGCGACACGCACAGTGACTTAGGCTTGTTCAAAAATTTGATCACGCGCCATACGCGCCCGCGTGATGCGCCAGAACTGCGCCCCCGCCGGTCTGGGCCGCCACAATCCCGATAACCCAGCCCGTATCTCGGCTTTGTCGCACTGTTGCCGCTGGCCCCGGCTGCACCGAACGCATCCCGATCACCTTGCGTGTACGGAGGATTCACCCTTCGGGAACCGGCGGATGGTCGACCCCGCACCCTTACCTGACGGTCACCAGGCGGACGAGGCGTCACCGTACAGATACCCTCCGTAATCAGAAGGTCCGGAGGACGCTCCCTTTTCAGCGCGCCGAGTTACCCGCCGAACGAGGCCGCCTGGGTTGCGCCGGAGCATCCCACACCTGCCCTTTTCACCACCCGTCCGTCGCGCACGCCCCGACGAAGGGCTGAACCTCGGTTGATGTCCGCGAGTTCTCGACACGACGACACAACCGGACTGGGTACTCCGCCTTCTTGGACGGCCCGCGCAGGGCGCGCTCGAATGCTCGTAGCCGCAGTACACGCCTGGCTCGCGTGCATCACCTCCACGCCGGCGGTAGTTGAGATCACAACGCGAAGGCCGGTGGGCGCGTAAGTGCCGGGCGCCGCCTTCGACTCAATGGAATGAATGTCGCGCTTCAGCCGTACCCGTGCACCCCCGGAACCGTGACGCCGCGGTGGCTGCGGCGTTGATGGGGAAAGGAGGTCATGAGCGGTTCTTGGCGATCACCGCGGGAGGCCTGTTGAAGAACCGTTGCTGGTCATCTGCGTCCGACCCCGCCGCCTGACGGTGAGTACCATCGGGCGCTCCTCTCCCCGGTTGACCTTTCAGCACGCCGGTGGGCCAGAGGGGCGGCACACAACTCCTGCGGGAAGCCCAACAATCCAGGAGCCAGGGGACATCAGCCGCCGCCGGACAGCGGCCGAAGAGGCTGCTCGACCGGATGGCCGACGCCGCTCCTGTTGACTCCTCGCTCCCTGCCGGTACGTTTCCGTCTCCCTCGCGGATGCAGCCCTCAACCCGGCGGGGAGCGAGGTCGCATGCATTCACGCACCGGCTTCACGCCAAGCCCGGACGGCGTGGTACCGAGACCCGCACTCCGGGCGTTGAATCTGATCGCACATTGGGGGCCGACGTGCTGAGGAGGCGTATCAGGCCATCCTCGGATTCGAAAGCGTCCGGCCATACGGGTGATCGTCAGTTACGGACTGGCATCCACCGCGTTGTTCAGGTCACGGCCCGAAGGGAAGGGCGGAGTTCAAGGCATACTCAGGAAGTCGAGTCATGAAGGCGATCAAGGGCCCAGCTCTTGGCGGGGCGGCGACGGGTCTGCTCGCTGCTGGTGCGCGTGTCGCAGCTGCGGACATCGATGTGGTCGACAAGGCTCTCGGTTCTCCTGGCGCCGCTTCGGGCAGCCTTACGCAGACCTTCTTTACCACGCAGACGAATACCTGATGCTATTCAAGAATTGGCGTATTGACGCCAGGCGGGTTTGGTCCGGCTCCCGTTGAAGATGAGACCCTTCCGCTCGTATGGCGTGCGAGCGGAAGGGTCTCCTTAGTGAATTCCTCAACCACCGGATTTGCGCCGACTTTCTTTTCGGTTTCGCCTGCCTGAATGTCGACCAAGAGAGAACGGAACATGGAACCGGGTGGCAGGAATTCTGCTGCACAGAGAGAGGCCCCGTCCACCACCGCCCGCAGCCCCGCGCTTGTCCTCTCTGCCCTCCGGCCACGCCCGTCGGCTGACCAGGCGAGCTACATCATTAGACCGTTGGGATGCCGTTGCCGACCGGAAGGCGTAACCAGCGTACTGACTGTTAGAGGCCCCCTTGCGAAGAGGTATGACTCCACTCGTTCTTCCATCCGGAGAAGAACGGAGAATGGAGAGACACATGCGTACATCCGTCAAGCTGTCCGTGATGGCGATCGCCGTCGCCGCCATGCTGGGTGCCTCGGCATCGGCCGCCACCGCCCATGACAAGTGGAAGAGCGACGACCCGTCGCAGGTCAACTTCTGCGGCAACGTTGAGCAGGAGGCCTCCGCGGAGGACGAGGCCATTCTGGCCGGCCTGGAGCAGGAGGCCGAGGGACCGGTGTTCTGCCAGAACGGTGAGAACAACACCGCTGTCAACTGGACCCCTGAGTTCACCTTCATCGACGTTGACCTGGCCCCCTGACCTTCGGGAACAGCAGGCCCCGCTGAGCTGGAATCTGGGCGGCGCCGCCGCAATGCAGAGAGCTTCTCCGGGGTCGGACGGTATTTCCTGTGCCGAGCAGAGGATGCGGCCATTCCAATCTGTCGCGTGACAAGGCGATGCTCCTAGGGAGCGGCGGTCCTCCAGCATCCCGCGCAGGGAAATAAGATAAAAGGCCATAGGGTCGTGGTTGCCCTACAGCCTGTTCCGAGGGGAGAAACGTGCCCGGTCTCTACCGGCACGTTTCTCCCCTCGCCGCGTCTGCGCCCGCCAGGGCAGCAGCGGGTGGTGATTCCAGTAGGCGTCAAGCCGGTACGGCCCATCTCCTGCCCGGTACAAGAGCGAGTGGCTGTTCCAAGATTTCAGAAGGACAAACCACCCGGGAGAAGCAGCTCGGCGACCATTCGAGTGATCGGTAGTTACTCCAGGACTTCAGGACCGTTGGGAAGGTAGCCGCCTGCAAGCATCGGCGGTGCATCACACGCTTACTGAGGGAGTTACGCCATGAAGGCGATCAAGAGTGTCGCTATTGTCGGTGCGGCCGCCGGTCTGCTGATTGCCGGTGCGGGCGCCGCTGTGGCGCACGACGGCAAGGCGCACGACGGCAAGGCCCACGACAAGGGCCACCACGGTAAGGCCCACGAGGACAAGGCGCACGAGGACAAGGGCCACTACGGCAAGGCGCACGAGGACAAGGGCCACTACGGCAAGGCGCACGAGGACAAGGGCCACTACGGCAAGGCGCACGCCAAGGCCCACCAGGACTCGGAAACCAAGGTGTACTCGAGCAAGAAGACCGTGGTTTCTGACGAGGACACTGTCCGTGGCGTCGCCATCGGGTCGCCCGGCACCGGCTCCGGCAACGTGATCCAGACCATCACCAACACGCCGACGAATGTCTGCAACAACCCCGTCATCGGCGCCGGCGGCATCCTGAACCCGTCGTTCGGCAACAGCTGCGTCAACCGCTGACGTTTCGATCCGCATCAGGCGCGCAGCCGATCAATCCTGACGGACTCTTCTGTCCGGCTCCTCCCAGTACGAGCCCCCGCCAAGTCTCCGGGGGCTCGTACTTTTTTTCATCCTCGACTCCTCGCGATCAGCCGCCCGCAGATGTACACCCGGCGACCGGCCCCCGACGCATACGCCGACTCCTTTCGCGGTTCATCGGGGTACCTCCATCTGACGTCCTGTAACGAAGCGCCTCAGCGGCGGACGGCCCTGTCACATGGGCGCGGCTGACAGCCTGCTCGACGCATCCCGCCGAAATGTCGGCCATCAGCCCCCGTGTCATGCCTGAGCGGGGAGTATGTGTTTGGCCGGCAGTGGAGAGCGCCCTCGCTGCTGGGAATCGTGACGCAACCCGGGCGCGGGCATCACCAGATCGGCTGACCGCTGGGAAGCGAATGAGATCCGCCCAGGCACAGGCGTTCGCAGCTTGAGCCAGTGGCGTCGTCAGGTCCCCAGGGGGACTTGCGCGCGGTCCTCGCGCCGACGGAAGGGTGAACGGGACGAGGCGGGGCCTCGTATCACTCTGCACATGACCACATCCTGTGGCGCGCAAGGTCCCGGCTGTGCCCTGTCCCCTACACGTTGAGGATCAGCCCATGAACGACCAGAGCAACCTTCCGCTCCAAGCCCTGCCCGACGGGGAAGCCGAACTCCGTCTGGTGCTCCACCTGCGCTGGGAGGACGTCGCAGCCCTGGGGCAGGAGGCCGGCCGACTGGCTGCCCAGGTGCAGCGTCCGGTCAGCCTCGACGAGGCCGCCAGCCATCGACTGCGCAACCGCACGTCCGCGGCGCACGCGAAGCCTGTCCAGGACCGGGCGCAGCCCGCCGCCGTCCCGCCCCCTCCGTCCCGCGCGGCCCATTCGCCCGTCGACCAGGCTCGGCAGGCGATAGACAAGATCAACGGGTCCGCCCACGCCTCGACGACCACGTCCAGCTCTTCGGACGCGTTCTCTCCGGGCACCCGTGGCACCGTCGAGCGTCCCACCCGACCCCCGTCGTCCGTGCCCGGCGCGGTCCCTGAGCAGACCCGAGCTGCCGGCTGATCCCTTACGGCGCTACGTCCGGCCCGAGGAAGGGCCGGCGCTCATAACGGTCCGCAGAGCTGCCCCCGGAGATCGTTGGTTTCAACAGGTCTTCTCCGAGGGCGGCTTGCGGTGCTTTACGGTCTACCCCGGCGGCCGACTGCTCCCATCGGCGAGCCGCCCAGCGCGCGGGCCGAGGCGTACTGCCGAGACACCACAGCTCGGTGAGCACACCACCGCCACCCTCTGAGCAACAACCGTTCGCTCGTGCCGACCGAAAGGCCTTCGCGAGCCTCCGTGTCACCCGATGGGGCCCGGGACAGCAGTTGGGCTGATCCCTGCAAATGCGCGGCCATACGATGATTTCCATGAGTCTTATGGCGTTTCTTCTCTCCCTCGGGGTGAGTTGTCGTATTACACGCTTTATAACGAAGGACACCCTCGCCGCGGACTTGCGCTCGTGGGTCGCAGACCGCTTCGGTGAGGAATCCAAACCCGCCTATCTGATCACCTGTGGTTGGTGCTCCAGCATCTGGGTTGCCGCGGCCGTAACCCCTTTTGCCTACTGGGCCGGTGACACCGTGTGGTTCCAGGTGTCTGCGATGATCCTGACCCTTTCCTATCTCACGGGACTGGCCTCCAGCTGGCTCGATTGAAGCCTGATGATCTTCAACGCCGCGCTGAGGAAGCGCAGTTGAAGTCGGAAGTGGACGCACTGCCGCGGGTCCGTCGGCCCTACGGCAGTACCAGGATTCGTTGCTGATGGTCAGCCCCGACCGTCCCGCCGACAGCTGTTCCGCCGCCGGGTCGAGACTCGGAGTTGCCGCAGGCTTTGGTGTACGGCCGGGCAGTATGACAAATCCGGCAAGTGTGTCGGCGTCATATGGACCGGGGAAGATAAGTACGGGTGTGTGGTGGTTGACCGACCTACTGCCTCGGCGGACGCTGAGCAGGCCGCGAAAGCTGCCGAGGCTTCGCCACCTGACCGGCGGATCGGCGGGCGTACGGGCGGTGGCCGGACATCTGATGCTCGACGGCGCGTCGGTCGTGAAAGTGTCGAACTGCCGCCTCCTCAGGCAGCGTTCATGAACGCCAAGAGCACCAACATCTGCCGCCACGCCGCCTCGGGCGCCGCGTCGTATGTCAGGAGGACGCAGCCATCCCGATCGACAGCGGCTCCGCTGAACCGCAACCCTCTCGCCGCCAGTTCGTCAGCGAGCGGCAAGAGCACGCCGTGCGTATCGCGGGCCTTGGAGCCCGACAAGGACCGGCCGTGAGGGCCGTGCAGGATGGCCGCCGTGGCGGCCAGGACGAAGGAGGAAGTCGCCATGGGATGCAACTGCGGCGGGCGTGCCCGCCAGAGTGTCACCGTTTACCAGCTGAACCTGCCGAACGGAACGAGTCGCCAGTACCACACGAGACAAGAGGCAGACGCCGCCAACCAGCGGGAGGGCGGCCGGGGAACTGTCATCACGGTTACCAAGTAAGGAGAGTCGGCTCTCCACCACGTACCGGGGCCCGGTGCTTCGTTCCGAGGTGGCTCCTGATCGCTGCTCCAGGCCCGCCGGGGAACTCCCGTACCCGCTTCGCATGGCCGACCGAACAGCCTTCCCCGAAGAGGAGATTCTGGCCTGGAGTGTAGCCGGATTCTTGGTCCGGCACAGGTGCTTTGCGGAGTACCCGCCCTCGGCCCAGGCCAGCAGTGGTCAGGGAAGTGTGCCGAGGAATCGTACTCCCCGGAGTTGGTGTGCATCGAATGACGTGGCCGCTGAGGAGTCCCGGGTTGCGTAACCCACGTGGCACGTACAGCCCGGGTTGCGGAGCCATGCGCATGCACCCAGTGGTGAATCACCGGTGGTTTGTGAACGCTCTTGTTCCGACGAGCCCGGCCACGTGAGGTCAGGCGTCATGGGCGGGCGTATCGCGCGCCCTGCGGATATCCTGGTGAAGATCGCTGCCTCGAATAATTGCGGCTCGGATCGCATATGTATGAAAGGTCGGAACTGCCCTTGGGCGGAGGTGATCGGCGGCTGTCAGCATTTCGATGACCGCGACGTCGGCTGGACCAATTCCTCCTCCGCCCCGAACGGCACCGGCTGATCGGTTCATGCCCGCGCCCGAGCCGAAGTTCAGACGACCGGCTGCCGCTCACGACTTCTGGCCGCAACCGCGAGGCACCCCCGTCTGTACGGGTCGGCGGTTCGGCCAGGACGCACCGGCTGACAGGCGAACGAACTGGGACGTGCTCTGAGGCTCCGGATCCAGTCAGGAGGAATTCATGGACGTAAGAAGGGTGGCCCGCCAACTGCCGCTCAGGCTCGCCAGCGGTGCCTTCATCCTCAATTCCGGACTGTCCAAACGCGGGGCGGACCAGGAGGCCGCGGAGCAACTGCACGGGTTCGCCTCCACGGCCTACCCGGTCGTGGGCAGGCACGAGCCTCAACGTTTCGTCCGGATGCTGTCCACCGCAGAGATCGCGCTCGGTACGGTGCTGCTGGTGCCCGCGGTCCCCGGCGTGGTCGCGGGAGCAGGGCTGACCGCGTTCTCCGCCGGTCTGGTCGGCTTGTACCTGCGCACCCCAGGGATGCGGCAGGAAGGCAGCCTGCGCCCCACCGAACAGGGGATAGCCCTGGCTAAGGATTCCTGGCTCCTCGGTATCGGAATGTCTCTTATCGTGGATGGCCTGCCGGAATGCGGACGCAGGTCTCGATGACCTGGTGCGCCGGACGATGACGTAATCAAGCGCGGCGACGTCCCCCTGCAACGGCGCAAGACGCCCATGAAAGAGCAGTGGCGCATGCATGGCACTGTCCCGGGCATACGGCTGTTCGGAGGTTGATGGATGGGCAATTGACCGAAGGTGCAACGCTCCGTGTCGCGTTTTGGGGTAGGCGCTCCACATGGTCGGGGCGGACTTCGCGATGGTTGCAGGGACTCGCAGGGAACCCTGCGCCTCCGAGCGGCGTCCGTTCCGGTCACCCCGCCCCGGCCCCGCGATGAGACAGCACCCAAGAGCAGTAGGTGTGAGACCGGTGGGGCGGGGCAGCCGAAATATCGAAGGAATGCCCGCCAGTTGCTCGGCGGGCCACCTGATTTCCGTGCCCCGCGTATGTGGAGGCCATTTCTCGTGACTCGGAACATCTGGGGTTACCAGGCGACACCGGGCCACCAAGCGGGAACGGATCTGACCGGCTACAAGGTCGAGGCCATAGACGGCAACATCGGCAACGTCGATAAGCACTCCGAGGACGCCGGCTCGGCTTACATCGTGGTCGACACGGGTGTGTGGATCTTCGGCAGGCACGTTCTGCTGCCCGTCGGCACCATCACCACCGTCGACGCAACCGACGAGAAGATCTACCTCGCCCGTACCAAGGACGACTACCAGGGCTCACCCGAGTTCGACAAGGACAAGCACACGGCCCAGGTCGCTGACGACTACGAACAGCCCGCGCCCCTGACTGAGTGACCACCCCATACTGCGGTGGCCCACCGGCGGAACCCCCCGGTCGGCCACCGCGGCCATCTGCACTCTGGGCAGGGGTTTACGGCTCGGGGGGAGCAGCACCGCCGTCTCCAGTGGAGTCTGACGGTCTGTGTTGGTGCGCAGAGGGTCCTGTCGAGGCGAAGGATGTTCCGACGTGAGTCGGTCTCCGCCGGCGCAGTCAGTCTCCGACCGGCCCGCCGCGCCACGTCGGCACGGCTCGATGGCCGACGGCGACGTCGAAGGCGGCGCGGGTCAGAAGGCGTGTCGAGTCCAGCGTGGGCAGGGGAGAGGCGTCGGGCGTCACCAAGAGCGGGATCTCCGTACACACGAGGGCTACGGCGTCACAGCCGCGCGCCGCCAGCTTCTCGATGATGCGTGTGAACTCCTGACGTGAGCTTGCGGTGAACTCGCCGCTCAACAGCTCCTCGAAGATAACCCTGTTGATGGTCTGTCGGTCGTCCGCGTCCGGCAGTTCGGTGGCCATCCCACGGTCGGCGAACGCCCTGGGATAGACCGGGCCGTCCATCAGGTACTTGGTGCCCAGCACGCCGACGCGCGTGCGGCCATCGCGGGCGGCGCGGTCGGCGACCACCTCGGCGATGTGCAAGCCAGGAAGGTCGAGCTCCTCTCCCGGTAGTTCGAGCGCCATGTGGGCGGTGTTGTCCGGGCAGACGAAGAAGTCGGCCCCCGCGCGGGCAAGTCGCCGCACGCTCTCGGACAGGGTGGCTCGGATCGCCGTGTGGTCCCCCTGGTCCCACGCGGGCATGCTCCGTGCCAGGGCGATGAAGTCCAGGGTCACATCCGGATGTTCATGGGGGCCCAGTTCAGCGAACCCCTCCTGACAGAAGGTGCGGAAGCAGAGAGCGGCCCCTTCCGAACTGTGCGCGAGAATGCCCAGGTGCTTCATGACGGCTCCAGCAGTCGGGGGTGGTGTGTGATGACCATAATGGGGAATCCACGACAGTCCGCTCGGAGTCCCATCGCGCGTGACGAGGCCGGGGACGTGCCCGGAGTGCATCGGCGGGGGTGGTGTGCGGTCTGATCCCTCATGTCCCGGAACAGCAGGACGAGGCGTGGGGCGTGCGCCGATTCTTCGTCATCGACCCGAATGGCCGTGTGGTCAACGTGCTGAGCCACCGGTGATCGGCGCGGTCCCGCGCCGATCCCGGCTCAAGCCGAAGGGCCGGAACGATCACCGCAGTGGACACGCGTACGGAGGCGACCGGCAGGTCATTCAGCCAGGCGGAAGGCGTCGGCATGATCTTCCGCCCATTCGCGGAAGGACCGCGCCGGAGCTCCCGTGAGTTCTTCCACCGTCTTGGTGACCGGCTCGGGGTCCTCGACCATGTGAGCGTTGGCGTCGAGCATGCCGTCCGCGAACTCGGCGGGCCAGCCGTCGGCGAGCATCGCCGTCCGCGCGGACTCCCTCGAGATCTCTTCGAAGCGGAGCGGACGGCCGATCGCCTTTCCAATGGCGTCCACCTGTTCTTCTGTGGTCAACGACCGCGGCCCGGTCAAGACGTAACGGGCACCGGCATGCCCGTCCTCGGCGAGAGCGTGCGCCGCCACCGCCGCGATGTCCGCCTCGTGGATCAGCGGCCGGGACAGGGATCCGAAAGGCACACGGACAACACCGCTGTCGCGGATCTGCCCCGCCCACCCCAGATCGTTGGATGCGAAACCGGTGGGACGCAGGAAGGTCCACTCCAGCCTCGTCTCCCGGATGAGGCGTTCGATTTCGGAGTGGAACAGGTTGATCGGGTCGCTCGGCTCGACGCCGTCGTGGACCCCCGCCGAGGAGAGATAGACGATACGGCGGGTGTGCTTCACGATGGCTGCCAGCACCGGGGGCGCGGCTTCGGCGGTCAGGAACGGCCAGACGAGGAAGACCGCATCCACACCCGTCAGGGCGGGTTCCAGGGAGGCCGGTTCGGCGAGGTCGCCGCGTACCACCTCCACTCCGTCCGGCAGATCAGCGGCTTTGGCGGGGTCTCTGACCAGTGCGCGGACGGGGACGCCCGCCTCGCGCAGTTGGGATACGACAGCACGGCCGACGTTGCCCGTGGCGCCCGTGACCAGGATCATCACGCTCTCCTTGTTCGCTGTTCCGTGAGGCTTGTGTACGGGTGCCCTCCACCGCGATCTCCACCATGAGATCTCAACAGAGGTTGAGGTCGATGGGCGTGGTCCTGGTCCTGGCGGGGCTTGTGGACCGGAGTGTCGTGACCGCAGCCCCGTCGACCCGCGGGACCAGTCCGGCTGCGGCCCCTCTACCCGTACCCGCCGGCGCCGTCGCACCGCAACCGATGATCACCGGCCACCCATACGCCTCAGGGTGAGGCGCTCGGCTTGGCGGCAGCGGTTCCCGGAGCGCATCGTTGCGGGTGTCCCGGTCCGCATCGGCACCACGCCGGGGTGCCGATGGCAGGGGATCACCCGTGGCGAGCCCAGGAACACGTACGACCTCGGCGCCCGGGCCATCGCGGGCTGGACGCCGCGCACACGGTCCGCTGCCACAGAGCCCCACGCACCAAACTGGGCATGGGGGCATGTGCGGTCGCGCTCCCGGTACCAGGCCGATCACGGGTTCCGCGGGCGGGCCATCCTGGCGGCGATCGTACGTGGGACGTGGCGGACCGCGAAGGCGTAAGCCTTGTACTGCCATCCGGTGATGCTGACAGGACGGCGTTTGGCGAGATCCTTGAGAGCTTTGGCTACGACGGTGTGCGCGTCGAGCCAGGCGCGAGCGGGGAGGGCGCTGGTATCCATACCTGCCCGCTCCTGGAATTCGGTGCGTGTGAAACCGGGGCATACGGCAAGGACGCTGATGCCATGCGGTGCGAGGTCGACGCGGAGGGATTCACTGAAGGCGGTGACCCAGGCCTTGGCGGCTCCGTAGGTTCCGGTGGGCAAAAAACCGGCCACGGAGGAGACGTTGAGGATCGCGCCCCGGCGGCGGGATGTCATTTGCGGAATGACGGCGTGGGTCAGGCGTAGCGGGGCGTGCACCAGGATGTCGAGCATGCGCTCCTCGTCGTCAACGGAGCTGTGGGGAAAGGGCTTTGCCAGGCCGAACCCCGCGTTGTTGACCAGGATGTCCACCGGGGCGTCAGCGGTGGCAAGGCGCTTCTCGACCCGTCGGCATCCGGCCGGGTCCGTGAGGTCGGCGGCGATCGTCTCGACGGTGGCGGAGTGCTGTTCGCGTAGGGCCGCGCTGCTCTCGTCGAGGCGCTGTTCGTCTCTGGCGACGAGCACCAAGTCACAGCCCGCCGTGGCGAACCGTCGAGCGAATGCGGCTCCGATGCCTGAGGTGGCGCCGGTGATCAGTACGGTGGTCATAGCGGTGTGTCTTCACTTTCCAGGGCCGCAGCCTCTTGGTTGCCCGGACGGGGATCGAGTGCCGACTGTTGACCGTGTTGCTCGGCCAGGACCTCCCGAGCGTACGACCCACGCCGTACACACTTTCGCTCGGGCTCGAGCTCTCCGAGCCGGCGGTGACGGCCTTTCAGCCGACGAGGAAGAGCGGGACGGGCGAGGCCGTACGCAGCCTCTTCTCCTACAAGAGGCACACAGATCGATGTCGGCGGCCATGCGTGATGTCCGCGCGGGGCAGGATGCTGGGATGGACGGATCATCACCGAAGCGGCCCGGCCATCCGGCGCTGCAGTACCTGGACACTCTCCACGCCCGCATGCCCCGGGAGGACTTCGACGTCATGCTGCGGATGCTCAGGGCGACCATCGCCGCTATCGGCAGCCGAGAGGCCGGGACGATCCACTACGACCTCTGCGAGGCGGATGAGGCGCGTGTGACCCCGGCGCTGCGTGACGAAGTGGCCACCGTGGTGATGATCGCCCTGACCGGCAGGATGGACCAGAACTTCGTCCACCGGGACGCCGGCGACGACAGCACTCAAATCCGGGCCATGGTCGACAGAGCGACAGCAGAGGACCCCGACCGGATTGACGAGTTGCGCAGGGTCGTTGACGAGCGGGAGGAACTGGAGCGCGAGCTTCGGGGGATCGCTCGGGCGAGCGGGCTGGAGGAGGATATCTGAGGTCAGGGCCCGGTACCGTGCGATGTGGAAGGCCGATGGCGGGGTCCGGGTGAACGCCCACAACCAGGCGCACAGCCGGGGAGGACCGAGCTCGTGAACATCACCGCTCTGGCGCTCGCACTCGTCCCTCCGGAGCCATCTCAATCCGTCGAGGATCTGGCTTTCCTCGGTTCCGATGGGGGCGGCGTCGTGGCGGCCTTGCTCCGTCGGGCGGAGCGGCTCGAGGGCGGGGAGTGCGCCAAGCAGGCGTAGCCGACCTGCGTGCCCGGACAGCGGCCCTGTCTTTCGGGGAGCGGGGCGGCAACGTGAAATGTAGTGAGCGCCGCGCCCGTACCGTCTCGCCCCGTCCCCCTACAGCTCGTCGGACTGCACTTCCGGGCCGGCCTCGTATCGGAGCGCTTGGACGCGGGCCCAACTCGGAACAGATGCCCGGACTTCAAGGTCGGCGTCGTGCCTCCGTTACTGGACGCCGGATCCCGCTCCCGATCTCGCCGCCCTCGGTGGACTGCTTCGCCGTGCTTTGGGCTGTTCGGGTGAGCGGTTGCTGTTACAGACGGCGGGCCGGCTCGGGCGGCTCGGCTGGTGTGCCGATAAGCCGGGGGAGAGCGGTGGCAGGGGCGGTTGCCTTGCTGGAACTGGGTGGGTGTAGCGGCCACACCACGGAAGCGCTGCGAGCGCCCCCGGCGTGCGCAGTAGCTCACCATTGTTGTGTGAATGTCCGTGTTGTGTAACGCGGGTTGGTTTACTGCTCTACCAGCGTGCGGTCGGCCTCACTCTGATCTGGCCGGGCCACTCGGTTCGGTTAACCACTGGCCATGGGCCCTTCTCGGGCCATGCCCGCACGCCAGAAAGCAGGGGATCATCTTGTCCCGCTCCGTTCGTACGCTCATCGCCACCGCTCTGCTCACCGGCGGACTACTGACCTCGGCCGCGCTGCCGGCCTCCGCCCACGACGAGCAGCGCCGCCCCCACCGCTGGGTGGAGATCGACCAGGTCCAGTACAACGCCCCCGGCGAGGACCGCCGCAGCAACCACTCCCTGAACAGCGAGTACTTCACCATCAGGAACAACTCCCGCCACGGGGTCCAACTGCGCGACTACACCGTCACGGACCGGGACGGCCACACCTACACCTTCAACCGGCTGCGCCTGCGTTCCGGGCAGACGGTCACCGTCCACACCGGTTTCGGGCAGGATTGGCGCCTGCACCGCTACCAGGACTCGCGCCGCCACCTCTACGACAACAACCGCGGGCAGCTGACCCTGCGTAACGAGCGGGGCTGGCGCCTGGACCAGTGCAGTTGGAACCGCTTCGATCGCGGCCACATCGGCTGCTGACCTTCCGTCACTCCATGGAATGCTGCCCCTGTCACCTCTCCGGGTGACGGGGGCAGTGCCCTGCATGTCGTATTTCGTAGCGGCCGGGTCGTTACCGAGAAGAGCCTGCGGCCGTAGCAGGCACGCGTTGGTCGCCCTGCTTCGGGTGCTTCTCCTTTGCCGCCCCTTTCTTGGTCGGCTTCCCTTTCGGTGGCTTCTTCGCCGGCGGCGGGGGAGGCGGGGCGGTTCTGTGCGCGGCGGATTGCGCGGCGGATTGCGTGGCAGAGGTCGTGGGCTCGGCGGTGGTGGAAGGTGCGGTGGGTGTCGCGGTGGACGGGGAGGAGGTCCTCGTCTCCGTCGGGCGGGAGACCGGGGCGACCCGGCCGGTGTTCTCGGGCATACCGACCATGGCGGCGGTGCCGATGGCGACGGCTCCGGCGAAGCCGATCAGTGCTTTGCGCGGGGGGAGCCGCACTCCCCGAGCCCGCGGGGGCTGGGAGGGCCCGGAGATCCGGCCCGCCGCCCCGGTGAGGCCGGCCCGCCGGGCGTGCTCCGGTCTGTCTTCCTGCCAGGCTGAGGAGGTGAACCAGTTCGCTACCTGTTCGGCCGTGGGGCGCCGGCCGGGCTCCTTCGCCAGCATCCGCAGCAGATAGTCCTCGAACGCCTCCGGCAGCCCGGGGCGGAGCTCTCCTGGTGGGGCGGGCGGGGCGTCGACGTGCTGGTATACCACCGCCGCCGGGTGATCTCCATGGAACGGCGGGCGGCCGGTCAGCAGTTCGTAAAGAACGCAGCCGAGGGAGTAGACATCTGAGGGCGGGCCGGTGGTCGTTCGCCCCAGCCCTCGTTCCGGCGCCAGATACTTGCTGGTGCCCATCATCCGGCTGGTGCTGCTGAGCGTTGCGGTGGTCTCGTCAGCGAACCGCGCGATCCCGAAGTCGGCGATCTTCACGGTGCCGTCGGCGGTCAGCAGCAGATTGCTCGGCTTGATGTCGTGGTGGATCACGCCTTGTCGGTGGGCTGCCGCCAGGCCCGCGGCGGTCTGGCCGGCGATGTCAGCGACGCGCTGCGGCTCCAGCACGCCTTGGGCGGCCAGCTCGTGGGCAAGGCTCTGCCCATCGATGAGTTCCATGACCAAGTAGAAGCGGTGGTCGTGGGATCCGAAGTCGTACACGGTCACCAGGTGGGCGTCGTTCAGGCGGCCGGCCGTCTGGGCCTCCAGGCGGAAGCGTTCGGCGGCTTCCGGGTCGATGTCGGCGTTCAGCAGGAGCTTGACAGCAACCGGGCGGCTCAGGACCTCGTCCGTGGCGCGCCAGACCTCGCCCATCCCGCCTCGGCCGAGTGGCTCATCCAGCCGGTACCGATCCGCGACCCGCACGTGCCCACCGTCCTCCGACCCCCGGTACCGACAGTTCAATCGCCGCATCCCCGGCAAATTGGCGTCGTGGGGTTAGGGGTGGGCAACTCACTCAGCGTACGGAGGCCGCGTCGTGTCACTGCATGCATAGATGATCACCAAGATGATTACTCTGCGTCGATTCTCCGATCGCCCAGGGAGATCGGAGACGCGGTGGCAAGGGCGGCAGGAGTCGAACCTGCGACGTGCGGGTTTGGAATCCGCTGCTCCGGCCTCTGAGCTACGCCCTTCTGGTGCGGGTCAGGTTCGCACGCCGGGCTCGGTGGCGGCGAGGGAATTCCGACGCGCTCCGGGACGGGCGAGAACACCCCGGCCTACCAATTGCTGTTCGGCGACGCCGCCTGCGGCCTGTAGAGGCTCCGGCCTGTGGCGGTTGTCCGGAGAGATTCCGCACCGGAGTGGCGATGGTTTTCGACCGGTGGAACGGTAGGTACAGGTACAGGTACACGTACGGGCATAGGGATGACACGCCGACGACGCCAGGAGAGTGCCATGCCACGGATCACCCCCAATCTCTGGTTCGACACCCAAGGCAAAGAGGCCGCCGAATTCTATGTCTCGGTGTTTCCGAACTCGGAGATCAGAAACGTCTACTACTACGGCGAAGCGGGGCCGCGACCGGCCGGAACCGTTATGACCGTCGACTTCGTGCTCGACGGCCAGGAGTACACCGTGATCAACGGCGGCCCGGAGTTCACATTCGACGAGGCGATCTCGCTGCTGATCAACTGCGCCGACCAGGAAGAGGTCGACTACTACTGGGCCACGCTTTCCGAAGGCGGCGAGGAAGGCCCCTGCGGATGGCTGAAGGACAAGTACGGCCTCTCCTGGCAGGTGGTCCCCACCGCGCTGGAGGAGATGCTGAGCGACCCCGACGAGGCGCGCGTCCAACGGGCAATGAAGGCCATGCTAGGCATGAAGAAGATCGACGTGGCCGCGCTCCACGCAGCCGCCGACCAGGCCTAGGGTGGCCTGTCCGAACTCACTGACAGCCCCTCCCGTCCGCTCGGCCGCGGTGTCATTCGGCGGGTTTCTCCCAGACCGAGACGTGCTGGCGGCTCTCGCTGGTGAACGGCGCCCGGGTCCATCCCTCCCACCGGTCGCGCAGCCGCAGCCCGGCGAGCCGCGCCATCAGGTCCAGCTCGGCCGGCCACACGTACCGAAACGGGATGGACCAGTACTCGGCGCGCCCGCCGACGATCGTGACGTAGTTCGAACTCATCGCCTGGGTTCCGACGTCGTAGGTGTCGAACGCCCACCGCGTCGGGCTGATGTGGAACGGCACGGCGTTCTGCCCCGGCGGCAGCCGGCGCAGGTCCGGTACCCCCACCTCGATGACGAAACAGCCGCCGGGCCTCAGGTGGGCGGCGGCGTTGCGGAAGCAGGCCACCTGGGCGTCCTGCGTCGTGAGATTGTTGATCGTGTTGAAGACGAGGTAGGCGACCGCGAACGTGCCCGCCGCCACCCGCGTCGTCGCGAAGTCGCCGATCGTCAAGCCGATGGCGTCGCCGCCCGGCTTGGCGCGCAGCCGGGCCACCATGGCCCGGGACACGTCGATACCGTGCACCGGGACTCCGCGGCGGGCCAGTGGCAGCGCGATCCGGCCGGTGCCGATGCCGAATTCGAGTGTCTGGCCGTCGCCGGCGAGCTCGGCCAGCACGTCCACCGCCGGGTCCACCATGTCCGGCCGGAACATGTCCGCCGCCGACTCGTCATAGGTGGCCGCGACGTCTTCTCCGAAGTAGCCGTCCTCCTCGTGCATCCCCGGACCGTACCGCTCGCGGCCCCGCCGGCGCGCGCGGTTTTCCCCCGGGGGCCGACCCCGCGGACTTCCATAAGACAGGCCTGGCTGTGCACCGGCGACGGCTTACGGCTGTGGGTGCGGCCAGTTCATACGGGCGTCGCCGACCGGCACGGCGCGAAGGGGACGGGGCTTACGGTGGATCGCCCACCAGGGACGGCTGTACCGGGCGGTTCACGTGTGGAACTCGGTGAGATCGATGGTGTGAACGCGCAGTGGGAAGCCGTACACGGGGTGGGTCGTCTCGCGCTCCGGCACCATGCCGAGCTTGCGCATCACGTTCTCGGAGGCGTCGTTGCCCACTCGGGCGATGCTGATGACGCGGTCGATCCCGCGATCCTCGAGCGCGAACTCCAGTGCGGCGTGGGCGGCTTCGGACGCGTACCCCTGGCCCCAGAACTGTCGGCCGAACCGCCAGCCGATCTCCACGGCAGGCAGTACCTCCGGCAGGAACTCGGGCACGGACAGGCCCGCGAACCCGGCCAGTTCGCCCGAAGCCAGCAGCTCGACGGCGAAGAGGCCGAAGCCCTCCTCGTCCCACTCCTCCTCCCAGCGCTCGATGGCCTCCGCCGTGCGGTCCAGGTCCTGGACCGAGCCGTCGTCGATCCAGCGCATGACCTCCGGGTCCGCGTTGATGTCCGCCATGGGGGCGAGGTCGTCGTCATGCCAGCGGCGGAGGATGAGGCGGGGGGTGTGGATCTCGGTCATGGCACCCATCGTGCCCAAGGGAAGGGCCGCAGTGGTAATCGGTGGCTGTCCGTGCCGCCGGGCGTGATGCGAAACCACCGCTCACCGCGGAGAGCTGTCGCTGCGGATGGAGCCATGTGTACTGGGGACGTACTGCACGGGCCGGACCGTCTGGATCGACTCTATTGGGACGGGACGTGGAGGGGACACGTTGGGAGGGCGTCATCCCAGCTCGAGACTGGTGACGCCGAACAGCCCGGCGCGATCGATCTGCGGGGTGGAGCCGGTGTACATGCGTGCGGTCTCGAAGGATGGTGCCAGGCCGAGTTGTTCCATGAGGTGCACGGCCGCTGCGTTGATGTCGGGCACGTCGATCGCTACGGGCTTGTCGGGTGTGGTGGCCTTCAGCGCGTCCACCAGGGCAGCGGCCACGTCGGGCGAGGCGGCATAGAGCGGCCCGATGCGCGAGGCCGCGCGGCAGGCGCGCATGACAGCGAAGCCGGAGAGCTCTCCGTCGCGGATGGCGGCCAGGGCGGTGCGTTGGGGTGCGGCGATCCAGGACGCCAGGAAACCGTCGCGCTCTGCCGGGAAGAAGCGGCGGTCGTAAGTGGCGAGTCGATCGAAGGGCAGGGTGCGGGCGTCGACCAGAGTGATGTCGGCCGGCGTCGCGGCACCAGCGGCCGGCGTGCCTTCGTAGCGGATGTTGTTCCAGGCGGGGCGGAATCCGGATTTTCGGTAGTTCCCCTGTTGATCCACCACACCGTCGAGCCCGACGTTGCGACCGGCGAGTCGCGACATGCCGGCGCGCCAGAGCTGGATGCCGTAGCCCTGGCCGCGTAGGGCTGGACGGGTGATGTAGAAGCCCAGGAACCCGAAGCCGGCGCCGTAGCGTACGACCGAGATGCAGGCGACCGGCTCACCGTCGAGCCGCCCGATCAGGAAGCCGTGCGGATCCGTGGCGAAGAACGCGTAGCCATCGGTATGGCCCGGGTTCCATCCTTCGGCATCGGCCCAGTCTCCCAAGAGCCTGATGTCGTCCGCGCTCGCGGTGGTGATCTCGAATGCTGGCACTTCTCAACTCCAAGGACGTCGTCGGGCCGCGCGATGAGGTACCGGCCGCAGGGTGCGGCGCCTTGTCGGGGAGCCGAGCGGTGCAGCTCATCGTTGTCGCCGACCTGCTGCAGTTCGCCTCCCGCGGCGACCACCCGAACTCATCGCACCTCTGAGCATGTTGATCGCACCGGACACAGGCTAGGCCGACCAGATCAATCCCGCCCATCCTTTCTCGCCCGCGCGAGCGCCGCAGTGATTCTCACCGGACGCAACCAGGAGCGGGGCGAGGAGGTCACCGAACGTATGCGCACGGACGAGGCCACGCGGTCATTGCAGTTGACGCCCCACGATGCGGGCGGTTTCCTGCTGCGGTGACTAATCTCCGCATCGAACAGGCAGACAGCGATGCCATGCTCCAGGACTGGCAGTACGTCCACAACCTGGTCATCCCCACTGCCGTCTTGTCTCTCGACGAGGTGCGTGAGCGTGCCCAGCGCTACCAGTTGGACGTTGCGTATCTTGGCGACGTTCTTGTGGGCTGCACGACGGTACGTCCGCCCACGAGCGACGCATCGGCGGCCACAGTGATCGCCCGGGTGCTCCCCGATCACCGCGGGCAGGGGTTTGGTGGAGAACTCTATGCACGAGGGCTGACCCAGGCGCGAAAGCTTGGCGCCAGCGTGATCGAGACGGTTGTCTGGGCATCCAACCCGGACGGGCTGCGGTTCGCGCAAGGGCACGGATTCGTTGAAGTTGACAGGTACCTGCTGCCGGGTGACAGCGTGCCCTGGTTTACGTTGAGGCTGCCCTGAGCCAGGTTCAACCGGCCCGACTGGGCTCGGCTCATGCCCTCTCGTGCCCTGGTGTTGGCGAGGCGATGGGAGTCGGTGCCGGTCTCGAATGATGGTGCGTTGAAGGTGAGGCGGTCGACGACGGCCGCGCAGAGGCGAGGGTCACCGATCCGGCGGGCTCCGTCGTGATGGTCCACTGGTGGACCCGTTCATTCCGCTCCTCGAGCGAGGCAACTTCGGGCGTGGGGGGCAGTGGGTTACGGCGGAAATAGCCGATCTGCCCCTCGATCCCGCCTTTCTCATGGGCGCCGTCGACGCCGGATTGTGGACGCCGAACGCCGGTTGAGGCTGGGTGACGGAGAATCACCGACGCCTTTCCTCAGTCCGGCTCGGCCAGCAGGCCTGAGACCGTGCGTCCGAAGAGCAGGCGGCCGCCCCAGACCGTCGGTCTGCGGAACAACCGCGGCAGCCGCACCACTTGCAGATCCTCACGCCAGACGACCTGGGAGCCGGCTTCGTGGGTTCGGACCTCGATCTCGGCCCATCCTGTGACGACGGAGCCCCGCTTCTCCAGTCGGCAGATGCCCACGCCATCATCCGCGGGCGGGTTCCAGCGCACGACTTCCATGGGGTCGTCGAACGCAAGGCAACCGATGCCGGTGCGCGCTACGAACACGGTGCCTACGCGCGTCGGTGGCGGCGTCCTCAAAACGACCGTGGTGAGCGGCACGTGGTCCGCATGGCACTCCCAGCGAGTGAGCCGTCGCCACGCCTCACAGGGAGTCAAGGGCGACAGACGATCGATCCGGATCATAGCCACAACATGATCGTAAACGGGACTGCAGGCGGGACCGCGAACGCTCACGTGGCCAGGGGCGATGACCAGGGTTCGCCGGTCACCGGGTCAGGGAGAAAGCGATCACGCCGACACCCCCGGCAGCCCGCGCCGCTCCCGAGGTGAGCGGCTGCATCTGGATCTGATCTTGCAGTCGAGTACCTCTCGGCCGTCCCTGGCTCACAGGCGTGCCCGCCCTCCCCACGGCGTCTGCGACGAGGCCGGGGTTGTTCTGGTCTGTTCCGAGGGGAACCCTTGTGCTGTGAAGGGTGCGCGACTGCGGTTCGAGGGTTGGATCGCCGGTATCGGGACCTCCTCCGGCACGCGTGTGGTGCTGGGGCACTGGGCGCGGTCGCCATTCGGGCCTTTCAGCGACGTGATGCTCGAACGGGCGAACGGGGAGCGTCTCCTCCTCGCCCCGACCCGGGGGACCGGGGACTTCATCGCCAGTACCTACTGCTTCGATCAGGTGGGGCTCGTACAGGTGATGGTGGGGGGCGCAGGAGGAGCAGCCTGGACAGTCGCAGCCGGGTCGCTGGATCTGCGGTTCGCCATCGGCAGGCGGGGCCTGCCCGGGCTGTTGCTGCGTGCCGTGCCCGACTCACTCGCCTGCTGTGCGGCCTGGGCCTCGCTGGTGGATCTCCCCGCTCGACTGCTGCCCGGGGTCCGAATCCGCGGCAGTGCCGGCGAGGGGCGTCTGGAGTGGTACGGCGTGCAGGACCTCTGGCCGGTCACGGCCGCCACGGCCATCCTCGAGGGAAGGGACCTCGGCCCGCTGGCGCCGATAGATCCTCCAGTGCGGTTCGGGTTCGGTTCGACCCCTCGCACGCCTGCCCTCGCGCGGCTCACCACCACGGTGGAGCTGGGGAGTGGACTTGCTCTGTGACCAGGGCGCGCTCCGGGGATGCCAACCGGAGGAGCCACGCATCGTGGCCCGGCCCCAGCGGCTCGGCCTCGCGGTGCGGCCGGGCCTGTTCGTGGCGGCTTCGTGCTCCGCGTCAGGCGATGCCGCGAGGGCGGAACTGAATGCTGATGCGGGGCCCCACGGGTTTGGTGGTTTTGGGGACCGAGTGGTCCCACGTGCGCTGGCACGTTCCTCCCATGACGATCAGGTCACCATGGCCCAGGGACTTCCGGATGGTCGAGCCGTCACCGTCTCGTGGGCGCAGGAGCAGCGCACGCGGCTCTCCGACGGAGACGATGGCGACCATGGTGTTCTCCGTGGCGCCGCGGCCGATGCGGTCACCGTGCCACGCGACGCTGTCACGGCCGTCGCGGTAGTAGCACAGGCCGGCGGTGCGGAATGGCTCGCCGAGTGCGGCGCGGTAGTGGTCGCTCAGCGCCGACCGAGCCTCGGCCAGAACCGGGTGGGGCAGGGCGTCGCCTTCCTGGTAGAAGGCGAGCAGCCGGGGAACGTCAACCACGCGCTCGTACATGTGCCGCTGCTCGGCACGCCAGGGCACCTCGTCGGCCAGCACCTCGAAGAGGGCGTCGGCGCCCGTCAGCCAGCCTGGCAGGACGTCGATCCACGCTCCGTGAGCCAGTGCCGTACGCGATGCGGCATCCAGCGAGCGCAGTCCGACTTCACCCGTCGCATCGAAGAGTGAACCTTGCAGGGGGACCGGCATACCGTTCAGTGTACGCCTTATTAGAACAGACGATCGAATCTCGAGTCGATCGCGTCGGCTACTGAGCCGATCACGTCGGGGCTGATGCCAACGGCTGCTCCGTCCAGACGGTCTTGCCATCACGTGCGTAGCGGGTGCCCCACCGTTCGGTGACCTGGGCCACCAGGAAGAGTCCGCGCCCGCCCTCGTCGGTGCTGCGGGCCCGGCGCAGGTGTGGTGAGGTGCTGCTCGCGTCGGAGACTTCACAGATGAGGCGCTGGTCGCGGATGAGCCGGAGCAGCACGGGCCCGCCGCCGTATCGGTACGCGTTGGTGACCAGCTCGCTGGCGATCAGCTCCGTGGTGAACGCCAGTTCCCCCAGGCCCCATTCAGCCAACTTGGTGGTGGTCAGTGTCCGCGCCTGGGCGGCGGCGGTCGGCTCGGCCGGCAGATGCCACGAAGCGACGTTCTCCGGTGGCAGCAGGCGGGTCCGGGCGATGAGCAGCGCAACGTCATCGGTGGGGTGCTCGGGCAGCAGCGTGTCGACCACCGCCTGGCACGTCTGCTCCAGCGGGTCCGTGGGGCGGCTGAGCGTTTCGCACAGGCGGGCCAGTCCTACGTCCACTTCGCTCTGGTGCGCGTCGATGAGCCCGTTGGTGTAGAGGGCGATCATGCTGCCCTCGGCCAGTTCGAACTCGGAGGCCTCGAAGGGAAGCCCTCCCAGGCCGAGTGGTGGGCCGGCCGGCAGGTCGGGCAGACTCACCTGGCCGTCGGGAGTCGCCACCGCCGGTGGCGGGTGGCCGGCACGCGCCATGGCGCACCGCCGGGAAATAGGGTCGTAGACCGCGTACAAGCAGGTCGCGCCGACCACCTGCTCGCCCGCGGGGAGGTCGCCGTCGGCCTCCTGCTCTGTGGCCAGGAGGCCGACCAGGTCGTCCAGACGGGAGAGGACCTCGTCCGGTTCCAGGTCGAGGCTCGCCAGGGTGTGCACGGCGGTGCGCAGCCGGCCCATCGTGGCAGCAGCGTGGATGCCGCGGCCCACCACGTCGCCCACGACGAGGGCGACACGGGTCCCGGAGAGCGGGATGACATCGAACCAGTCACCGCCGATGCCCTGGGCGGTGCCGGCCGGCAGGTAACGATGGGCCACCTCGACGGCCGCATATTCGGGTACTCCATGAGGGAGCAGACTCCTCTGCAGGGTGAGCGCGGCCTGTTGCTGCTGCGTGTAACGGCGGGCGTTGTCGATGGAGAGGGCGGCCCGGGAGGCGAACTCCAGGGCGAGGGTCACGTCGTCCTCCTCGAACGGCTGCGGGCGCCGTGACCGCCACAGACTGACCAGGCCCAGCACCATGCCGCGCGCGGCCAGCGGTACGACGATGAGGGAGTGCGCGCCCAGATCGAGGGCCCGCCGGGCCCGGTCGGGATCCAGGGCGTACCACTCGGGGGAGAGGGCCAGAACCGCCTCGAGGACGGGTCGCTGTTCGGCCAGGCATTTCGCTTGCGGTGCGTCCGGAGCGAGGTGGATCACCTCACCCACCGGGTACATCACTTCCTCCGCCTCCGCCGAGACGGCCCGGACGGCCATCCGGTACACCGGCCCGGAAACCTCCTGGCCCGGGTCCTCGCCGCGTGCCACCGGTTCCAGAAGGTCCACAGACACGCAGTCGGCCAGACTGGGGACCGCCACCTCGGCCAGCTCTCGAGCGGTCTGCCCCACATCCAGTGTGGTGCCGATATGGGTACTGGCTTCGTTGAACAGCGCAAGCCGGCGCCGGGACCGGTAGCGGTCGGTGACATCCTCAACCGTCTCGGTCACCCCGAGAATCCGGCCGGAGGAGTCCTCCATCCGGAACGCCGACACGGACACGACCCGCTCCTGGCCGGGATCGTGTCGCAGTCGTGCGGACTGCTCCGTGAAGATCGCCGGCCGACCTGTCTCCAGTACCTGTCGTAGCCGCCGCTCGGCGGTCTTGGCGTCCGGGCCGATCAACAGTTCGCCGCTGAGAAGGCCCTGATGCTGCTCGGCCGGGAGTTCCGTGATCCGGGCGATTGCCCGGTTGACTCGCAGAATCCGCAGGTCCGGGCTGTGGACGGCGAGACCGATCGGGGACCGGCGGAACAGTCCGTCCAGAATCGATCGGTCCATCTCCCACTGAACGACCTCCTCCGCAGGCGCAGCGACCAGGAACCACTCGCGGACGGAGGAGGCCCGCGAGACCGGTCGGGCCCGGACTCCCAGTTCCACTCGGTGGCCGCTGCGGTGCCGTAGGGGCAGAGTCCCGAACACGCCCGGTCTCCCCGTGGCTTGTCCCACGGCGTCCACGACGACGGGGAGGTCGCTTTGGGCCACCAGGAAATCGAGTGCCGGTCGGCCGATCGCCTCCTCCCCCGGGTAGCCGAGCAGCTCCTCGGCCCGCTTGCTCCAGCCGACCACCCGGCCATGCTCGTCCAGTACCGCCGACGCAGCACGGTGCGAAGCGAATGGATCTTCCGGGCTCTCGCTGAATATCGTCACGGGCCTGTCCATCGCTACCACCCTCGTACTCGGGATACCGAGCTCCTACCCTCCTCTTCGAGGGTGACAGTCACGGGCCGAATCTGCTCATGCCCGACGGTCTCCTCGCCCGCCGCCACCACGGCGGATGTGGTGTTCGTACAGTCATGAAGCAGTACCTGCTCAGCACCTAACAGCCCGACGCCGATCCGCCGCCGCCCGACGTCCTGCACAGGATCATGCGGGATGTCGAGGCCGTGAACGCCGCCCTCAGGGAAGAAAGCCGCGCTCAGGGAAGAGGCGCCTGGGTCTCTCCCATGGGCTGCATCCGCCGGGCACGGTCAGGGTGGTGCACCCGCGGAACAACGGGAGGCTGATGACCGACGGCGCGAGCGCTTTTGCTTCAGGCTTCTGCCGGGTCGGGCGGCCATGGGCCCAGACCCGGCAGTTCACTGGGGGCCTCCCCGTGCGGCAAGACTGGTCCGGCGCCGATCTCGCCGGCCGCCTCGGCGTCACCACCAGGACCGTGCGCAACGACGTCGAACGGCTGCGCATCCTCGGCTACGAGGTGCACTCCAGCACCGGGAACACCGGCGGCTACCGGCTCGGAGCCGGTACCGCGGTGCCGCCGCTGCTGCTCGACGACGACGAGGCCGTCGCCGTGGGGGTGGGACTGCGGGCGGCGGCGGCCGGCACCGTCACCGGGATCGAGGAGACCTCGCTGCGAGCGCTGACCAAGCTCGAACAGACCCTGCCGGCCCGGCTGCGGCACAGGCTCGACGCCCTTCGGCAGGCCACGGTCTCCGCGGCGGGCGGCGGGCCGACCGTCGACCCCGGGACACTCACGACCATCGTCGGCGCCTGCCGCGACCGCGAGCAGCTGCGTTTCGACTACCGGGGGCACGACGGCGTGGCCGGCGTGCGCCGAGTGGCCGCACCGCCTCGTCTACACCGGCCGCCGCTGGTACCTGCTCGCGTGGGACCGCGACCGCGGGGGCTGGCGCACGTTTCGGGCGGATCACATCCGGCCCGCGCCTGCCCACCGGGCCGCGGTTCACGCCGCGCGAGCCGCTTGAGGACGCCGCGAGCCACGTCGTACGCGGGACCGGCTCGCTGGCGTGGAAGCACCCGGCGCGCGTCCGCCTCCACGCGCCCGCCGAGGTCGTCGCCGAGCGCGTCACGCCGGCGGGCGGCCTGCTGCGCCCGGTCGACGAGCACAGCTGCGTCCTGGAGACCGGGGGCGATTCCCTGCGTGACCTCGTCGGCTACCTCACGAGCCTCGATGTCGCGTTCGAGGTCCTGGACCCGCCGGAGCTCCGGACCCTGCTGCGCGAGCTCGCCGACCGCTACGCGGCAGCAGCCGGAGGCCCGCCCCGGGCGGAGGATCCGGACCGGCGGACACCGAGCTGATTCCCGTACCGATGCGGTGGTCTTTGCCTACCGCGCGTTCACGGCGGGCCTCCGCGGCAACGACCCCGTCGAGCAGGAGAAGACGGCGAAGTTCGACGCCCTATTCAACATTCACCAATGCGGCTGCCTTCCACAACGCCCTGGCCATCGCCGAGATCGTGCGCCGGCTCCAGGAGGAGCCGAGGCATCGACCACGCTAATGCGCGGTGCTGTACGGGCGATCGCGCCGGGCGTCGTGGAGGACCGAGCCCCACCAGAGGAGCTGGTCGAGCAGTACCTTCGCGGCGCCGTTGGGGCCTTCGGGGTCCTTGAGGATGCCGTCGGGGCTGAAGAGCTCGTAGTACCGGGGGAAGGCGACGTAGTCGCGGACTGTGTGGGCCTGCAACTCGCCGAAGACCTGGCGCAGCTGCTCCATCGCCAGGACGCCCCCGCTCCCGCCGCTGTAGCCGACGAAACCGACCGGCTTGGTCTGCCACTCGGTGTAGTGCCAGTCGATGGCGGCCTTCAGCGAGGCCGGGAAGCTGCGGTTGTACTCCGGTGTCACCACGACGATCGCGTCGGCCGCCTCGATCCGCCGGGTGAGGTCCGCCATCTCGGCGGGACGGGCCATGTCGGGCTCGAGCGCCGGCGGCACGGGCGGCAGCTCGAGCGGCAGGGGTGTATCCGCAAGATCGATGAGGTCCACCGTGAACTGGCCGTGCAGTTCTGCCTGCTCGATGAACCAGTTCGCGACCACCGGGCCGAACCGGCCCTCCCTGACGCTTCCGATCATCACCGCGAGGTTGAGGGTCTCACTGGGCATGGCTGTGCTCCTTCTCCGACGTCACGAGGTGACCATGGGGGTCACGCCTTTCAACCTGCCGGGTGGGGCGGAGACCAGGAAGGCCGGGCTGAGACTGGTAGTGGCAGGGCTACGATCCCGGCGGCCGCGGCTGTTACGTTCGCAACGTGAGCGACAACGAGCTGGGCATGTTCCTGCGTATCCGCCGTGAAGCCGTCACACCCGCCGAGGTGGGGCTGCCCACGGGGCCTCGCCGCCGTACGCCGGGTCTGCGCCGGGCGGAGCTGGCCACGCTCGCCGGAGTCAGCGTCGAGTACGTGACACGGCTCGAGCAGGGACGGGACCGCCGGCCGTCCGCACAGGTGCTTTCCGCGCTGGCCGACGCGCTAGGGCTGACCGCAAGCGAACGCATCCACCTCCACCGCCTCACCAAGGCGGCCGAGGGCGGCTTCACTTGCATGGGCGGCGCGGCGCCGGCCCGCGCGGTGCGCCCTACCGTGCGGACACTGCTCGACCGCCTTGAGCCCGCTCCCGCCGTGCTGCTCAACCGGCTGAGCGAGATCCTCGCCTGCACCGCAGGTTACGAGCGGCTGGCAGGCCCCGTCGGTCTGCTGGACGGCAGGCCGCCGAACCTCGCCCGCTTCGTGTTCACCGACGACCGGGCACGTACCGCCTACCCCGACTGGGACCGCATCGCCGACGAACAGGTTGCCGCCCTCAAGCAAGGGCCGTTCCGGGCGGACCGGCATGTCGCGGCGCTCGCCGACGAGTTGACCGTCACCGCCGGGGCCGCTTTCGCCGAGCGCGTGGACACACTGACCGGTCTCCCGAAGTCCAGCGGCGTAGCGCGGCTGGTCCACCCCGAGGCGGGCGAGCTGCGCCTGGCGTACGAAACCCTCGAATTGCCCGCCGACGACGACCAGCTCCTCATCGTCCACCTCCCCGCCGACGGCGCCACATCCGCCGCGCTCGACCGCCTCACCGGCCGCCTGCCTGGCGCGCTGCACGCAGTGTCCGGCTGACGCAGGGGCGTGGGTACGCGAAGGTGCTGCTACGGGGTCCTGTTGGCGGCAGGGCCGCCATCCGGCCCGGTATCCAGACCCCTGGCCATCCGCTTCGCGGACGACTTCGACGCCGGCGGCGCGGCCCCCACGCCGGAGGAGTCAGAACAGCTCACCTTCGTCGTCGATGCTCTCGGCGTTTTGCGTCCGGCCGCCTCCGGGCGGCTTGTGGTGCGCTCGGGGAGGCCCGGAAACAGCCACCGCGGAAGGCGTCACGACACGGAGGGTCGGTGCCGCAGGCACTCAGCCGGTGACCGAGCTTGCCTCCTCACAGCGGCGGGCGGCTCCGGGCGTGGTGCGCCGGGCTGGGGGCCGGGGGGTGTCCGGGGGGATTCGGGGGAGGATGCGGGCGGGATCGTTGCGCGCGTCGGGTGCGATAGCGGGACGGGCTCCGGTCACGATTGTGGTCATGCATGTCGTGTGGGACACCAGGGGATGAACGCGTATGCGACACCGGCGCATGCCCGCTGCGGCACTCACGGTCGGCCTGCTCACGGGCCTGGCCTCCGGCTGCGGCTCGGAGGAGGACGAGGCGACGAAGACGGCGCGGTCGTTCCTGTCCGCCTGGGCCGCGGGTGATGCGAAGAGGGCGGCCTCCTTCACCGATGATCCGGAGGAGGCCGAGACGGAACTGGCCCGTCTGGGCGGGGAACTGGGCGTTGACAAGGCGCGGTTGACGCCGGGGGAGAGGACGGACGGACAGCGGGAGGGCACGGCGCACGTCGCCTTCCGTGCTGAGTTCACCCTGGCCGGAGCGGGTGTCTGGAAATACGGGTCGAGCGCCGAGGTCCGGGAGTCCGGGGGCCGTTGGAAGGTGCACTTCACCCCCTCGGTACTGCATCCGGAACTGCGGAAGTACACCCGGCTGGTGCGCAACCGCGATCTGCCACGCCGGGCGGCGATCCTGGCCGCTGACGGCAGCGATCTCGCTCCGGAGCAAACCGTCTGGGCGATCAGCATCTGGCCCGCACAGCTCAAGGACCCGGACCGCGCGTATCAGGTGCTGGATGAGGCCGAGCTCGGCGTCGACCTCGACATCCGCACGCTGAAGTCCCGCGTGGCGGCGGCGAAGCCGGATCAGTCCGTCCCCGTCGTCACCCTCAGGGACGAGGTCTACCGCAAGGTGCGCGAGAAGCTGCTCCCCGTTCCGGGGCTGCAGTTCCGCGATGCGCGACGCGCGCTGGCCGTGGCCGCGAAGCCATTGATCGGCGGTGTCGGGCGGGCCACGGCGGAGACGTTGAGGAATGCCGGGCCGGGCGCGGCCGCGGCCGATGAGGTGGGCGTCACGGGCCTGCAGTACCGCTACCAGAAGCAGCTGGCGGGCACCGCGACCACGAGCGTCCGGGTCTTCGACCAGGTGGAGCAGGAGGCCGGGCGGGTGCTCTTCCGCAGCCGGGGGAAGCCCGGCCGGCCGGTCGGGACGACGCTCGACCCGAGGACACAGCGGGCGGCGGATCAGGCGTTGGCCGGCGTGAAGAAGAACGCGGCCCTGGTGGCACTGCGGCCCGGCACCGGCGAAGTCCTGGCCGTCTCCAACTCCCCGGACTCCGGGGAGAACCGCGCTTTCACCGGCCGCTACGCGCCCGGCTCCACCTTCAAGGTGGTCACGGCAGCGGCGCTGCTGCAGTCCGGGCTCAGCCCGAAGGCCGCTGTGCCGTGTCCGCGCACGGTCGGCGTCGACGGCCAGAGGTTCGAGAATCAGGCCGAGTACGAGCTGCCCACGGGAACGACGTTCCGCGAGGACTTCGCGCAGTCCTGCAACACGGGCTTCATCGGCCTGCGTGACAAGCTGGGGAAGGGCACGCTCACCGGTGCGGCGGGGCAGTTCGGCATCGGTGGTGCGTGGGACGTCGGGGCGGCCACCTTCGACGGCAGCGTGCCCGAGCCCGCCGGCGAGAACGAGAAGGCGGCGGGCATGATCGGCCAGGGGAGGGTGGAGGCGAGCCCGCTGGTGATGGCCTCGGTCGCCGCCACCGTCAAGGAGGGCTCCTTCCGGCAGCCGGTGCTGGTCCCGGATGCCGCGGAGAACAAGCACAGGGCCGCCAAGGAGCTGGCCCCCGCCGTCGCGGAGGAACTGCGCACCCTGATGGGCGCGGTGGTCACCGAGGGATCGGGGAAGGCGCTGCGCGGTATCTCCGGCAGCCCGGGTGCCAAGACCGGCACGGCGGAGTTCGGCACCGGGAAACCCCCGGGAACCCACGCCTGGATGATCGGCTTCCGCGGTGACCTCGCCTTCGCCGTACTCCTGGAGGACGGTGGCTCGGGCGGCAAGGACGCCGGTCCTGTCGCGGCCAGGTTCCTCCGGGCTCTGGGCTAGTTGTCCTGCCCAGGGACGTTGGTGGGCCTGGCGATGGGCGGTTTGCCGCCGGTTGCGGTGCGGGGGCGGTGGTGATTGTTGTGATGGAGCCAGGCCGGCAGGGCTTTTGCGGCGGGCTGATTCGCTGGACTAGAAGCGGCCGAGGGCCCAGCCGTCGGCCGGTGCGATGGAAGCGTTCGACCTTGCCGTGCAACCGGTATCGACCGGCCTGCCCCCCACCTGCAGCAGACTGCTGTCGGTGAGCTCCTCGAACGCGGTCTCGGCATCCGCCATGGCTGTGCCTGTCACCACGGAGCCCCGAGCTGGACGCCGAATTCGGTGCCGACGATCAGCGAGAGCCGCCGGAAGACCCGACGGACCTCGGGGGTGAGTTGACGGTAGGCGTGGTGGAAGGCGGCCCGGATCTCAAGATCCCCCGCGGCCAGGACATTGAGCCTGTGCTCCTCGTCGGCAAGGCGATCGGCCAGATGGCGCAGGATCCATTGGGGACGGACAGCCAACCGGTTGCCGACGATGCGCAGGGCAAGGGGGAGGTGCCAGCACCGGTAGAGGATGGCCGAGGCGGCTCCCGGCTCCCGGCGCCGGCGGGCGGAGCGGACGATCACCCTCCCCGCCACATCAGTTGAAGTCTCGGGAGCGAACAAAGCGTCAGTCAGCGCATGTTACTCACGATTAACAGCTAAACTCCCGAGCATCGTTTGAATCACAATCAAACGGTAAATGTGCGACGCAAAGGTGTCGCTGTTCATCAGAAACGTAATATTCACTCCAAACGGACAAAGATGAGCTGTTGCTCGCCGGCCCCGCGTCTCAGCCATGGCTCTTCGGGCATGCCGGTCGGCTCTTGTGCGGCCGACGTGATCGGATCCGCCACGCCTCCTGGCCGTACGCAAGGCATGCGCACGTCCGCGGTCGCGAGATCGGTCAAGATCGAGTGCCGGGCGTTGCAGGCTGTCGCTCTGATGAGCATGGCGACATGGGATGGCAGGGTCGGCTCCACTGTCCGTCGGCGTCGTCCGGGCGGTACACCTCTCAACCGGGATCGAACGGTACCGGCCCGGCTTTCGGAAAGGCCGCTCCGGCGCCGACTCTGCGACTCAAGCCGACTCTGCGACTCAAGGGGATGACACGTTGGCGACAGAACCGGCCGGCCCGATCTTTGCGGGTGTTCATACGCTGTTATCGCTGATCAAAGGGTTGACCGAACGACCACGCTTCCTCTCTCGGCCTCAGGACCAGGAACTGCGTGGTGACCAGCCGCTGCCCTTGGTCTGCCTGCAACGTGAGTCGGGGGCGAACGGCTTTCTCACCGCGCTCTCGGAGCAGTTGGGCGCGGCGCCCTCGCCCAAGGTGCCGCATGCCTTCGTCGATGCGAGCTCCGCCCGGGATCTGTCGTGGAACCGCTGGGCAGCATCAGGTGAGACGGAGGCCGGGCCGTTGCGGAGGGAGATGCCGCTACTCCCGCTCCTGGACGTCCTGAGCTTCAGTGTCGCGGCCGATCGGTTCGGCACGGGGCAGTTGACACGGTTCGACTACTACCGGCTTGCGGACTGGCTCACCGGCCAGCCGCTGCCGCCCTCCCAAGGGCGCAATGACCAGCCCGTCGTCCGGCTCTTGCGTCAGTGGAGCGGCAGGGAGAGCCAGCCGGACTCCGGTGAGTTGTCGAATGCGGCTGACATGGCTCCCAGCGGGTTCACGAGGTTGAGCCTGCACCTGCTGCTGTGGTTCGGCCGCCGTGTTGGTTTCCGTTGGATGGAGAAACGGGTCCCGGGGCTGAGCCGGGAATCCAGGTGGTTCATACGACGGCAGAACTTCATGATTCCGCGTCATTCCGTGAGCTTCCTGGGCTTCTCGGAACGGCTCACGGTCGACCGACGCGGCTCTGAGAACCTGGAACAGATCAAAAAGCTTCTCGTCCATGCCTTCCTGGAGGACCTGAGGATCGCCTACCGGCGTCGCCGTTGGATGATTCTTCCCAATCGCAAGGGGTGGCGCCGTACCGCGTACCTGACCGTTCTGCTGGACAACGTTACCGAGGAGAACGGCGGTTGGGAGCTACTGCAGCTGATCAACGAGGTCCGCAATGAGACCGGAGAACTCGATCCGCTCTTCGTCATCGCCGCAAGCGACCAGTGGCCACCGACGTCAGCGGATGCCGGATCCGAGGTCGTCGATCCGACGGAAGCAGGATTTGCGCTGACAGTATGGCGGCGCAACTTGCCCAGTAGACGTCAGATGCTGGTGAAGGACGGTCGCTACTTCCGGATCAAGCTACCCCGTCCGGTTGCTCCCTCCGACGCCCGGTCGCTGCCCCGAGAGGACCGGGCCGCATGGGACACCGCAGCCGGCTTTCGGCCGAACGCCGCTCCGCTCCTGGTCCGGCGCGCTGTAGTGGAGATAGTGATGGCGGTCGCCCTGGTCGTCACGTCCATACCCGCTGTTGAAGCAATGACCGGCTATTGGGCAGCCAACTGCTCCTTCTTCCGCTCCCGGGTCACCGATGGCGTCGCGGTCAGACTGGAAGAGATTGCCCCGGGAGACCGTCAGTGTATCGGCTACAGCGACAACAGCGCTCAGATCTTCGGGTCCGACGAGCGTCTGCGCAAAGCTCAGAAGGAGATCTTCGAACAGAACACAATAGCTGACCGGCTCCACAAGAATGACGCCGACCGGTCGTACATCGGCATCGTGCACTTCGTGGGGCTGACTCATCGCGGGGCTGCGCCCGACGCTGACGACGCTTTCGCCGAGGAACTGGAGGGCTTGCTCCTACGGCAACGTCAGCAGAACGTGAAGTCGACGTCACAGCCGCTGCTCCGCGTGATCGTGGCCAACGGTGGCTCGGGGATGAAGAAGGCCCCCCAGGTCGTTCGCGAGATGCTTCGCCCGCTCTTTCTGGCCGACCCCACCATCCTGGGCGTCGTCGGTCTCGATCGCACGGTCGTGGAAACCGAACAGGCAATCACCGAGCTCGGTCACGCCGGAATTCCGGCCATCGGCACCACGCTCACCGGGACGGGCCTGGCCGATCGCTCGCCGTTGTACTTCCAGCTCGTACCCGGCAATCTCAGGCAGGCGAAACTGCTCGCCGACTATGCGCAGTACGTGCAAGCGCGGAAGGTCACCGTCTATCATCCACCCCTCGCCGGCGGCGACACGTACGTCAAGACATTGGTCGAAGGGGTGCGGAACAAGCTGGCCCAGGCCGATCTCAGCGTTGGCCGCGTCGGCTGGAAGGACTCGGCCGGGGACCTGGATTCGCTGTGCAGCCGACCCGTCGACCGGAGCCGAGAGCTCATCTACTACGCGGGGCGGGAAGACGACTTCGGAGACTTCCTGCGCGCGGTGACCACGGGCTGCTACGACCGGGAGAAGCTTCCCGGGATTGTCGCTGATGACGCGGTGTCCCGGTTCATGGCACAGGAGCAGAACCGCAACGACGACGCGCTTGCCGGAATATCGGTGTCGTACGTAGGGATGGGAAGTCTGGTGACCCTCGCGGGTCCGCAGTGCCTGAAAGGCAGGCCCGCGCCTGCGGTGGGCGGTGGGGCGCCACTCTACGCATTCTGTGCGGGCTACAGTTCACTGCATGACGAGCTCTCCAAGGAACTGACCAAGCAGAAGTCCCCGGCCCTGCTGTGGCCGGCCGAGCTGTCCGGACTCGCCTATGACGCCGCGGGACTCTTCGTGGAAGCGGTGCGCCAAATGGACCGGCGGCTGGGAGCGTCCCAGGCCAGTCGTGGACCGAACCGAGGAGCGGTGGCCCAGCAGTTCCGGGAGATGACGTTCAAGGGGGCCACCGGAGCGATCAGCTTCAGCAAGTCCCGCATCGGCGACAACCGCAACCTGGCCATCCTGCAGATCGCCGACGTCCACGACCTCGGTGCCGAGCCTCAATGCGTCTACCTCATCGGCGCCCTCTTTGAGGAGAAGCAATCCCGCGACCCCGACGGCTGCCCCCGTGCGAAGAAAGACTGACCTGGTGGGACGCGCCGCCTTCAGATCCCGGAGAGGGGATGACCACGCGTCAGCATGTCCGTCGCGATTGTCCAGCGGTTCCGATCGGTGAGCACCGGAGGATCCAGAGCCCTCAGAGGACCGGACCGCCCGTCCAGGCACAGCCCGTCCAGCGCCTCCAGACGAGAGGTACGGGAACGGGCTGCGGTCCGCAGTATCCGCATCAACCCGTCCCCGGTCAGGCGCTCCCCGTCACAGACAACGTCCTCCGGTCTCCCCGCGCCCGTGTCCAGCGCGAGCCCGACGGGCCTGTGCGAGCTCGCCGTGCGTCCGCCGTGGTAGTCCCAGGGCATCGGCTCCCGCCTCCACGCTGCGCTGATCAAGACCAAGACCATCGTTCCGAGGTGGTCCTCACTCCTCGCCCCGCCCTCGAACCGGCGTGGCCACGACCTCTACGCCCGGCTCGGCTACGAAGACACCGGCCCGTACTGAAACCCGCCCGCCTACCCCGAGTTCGACCTGCTGCTCCTGAGCATTCCTCACACTGATTCAGTTGGAGGCGGCGATCACCCGAGGACGGGGTGAGCCGTCACCAGTCCGGCGACGCGTCCGGCGACGGGTCCGGCGTAAGAATCCGGCGTAAGAATCCGGCGTAAGAATCCGTCCGGTCTCCTGGGCGGCGTTCCCCGACGGCGGGGCGTCAAGATTGGATGGCTGCATGGCTTCCGAGCGATTCGACCCCACCGTCCAACAGATGATGCAGGCCAACGAGTCCAACTGGGACGCGAGAACACCAGTCCAGATCGCCAGTCAGTTCTACGACCTGAGCGAAGCCATTGCACTGTTACCGAGACCAATACGCCTAGTGAACGCGCCCTACTCGCAGAGTCTGCACTGGACGTAGTGCGAAGAACGAGTCCAGTCATTGGCGCGAGAATGGACTATCCTTATGCCGCAGTGGCACTCTCCCGAGCCCTTCAGCAGCCTTTCGAGCTGCTCGTCCAGGTCGACCTCGCCGCGGGTGACGGCGTTCTCGATCCAGTCGGCCGCGGCGCGTACCCGGGCAAGGCCCCGGCTGATGGTGTCGCGTTCGGCGTCGTCGTAGTGTTCGCCGCGCAGGTTGGGAACGATCCTGCCGGCCGTGGTGACAAACTGGGCGCAGGCCGCGACCAGGTCCATGAACTGGGCGCTGTGCTCCATGCGCTGCAGTTGCGGGGCTGCCTCCTGGTGCACGAACTGGGCTTGCTGGCGGAACCGGTCGAACTGGGCTTCGTTGACCGCGTGCCGGGCGGTGTCGTCGGCCATGGCCTTGTCGGCGACTGCCGGACGGCGCAGGAAGTCGGTGGTCACCACGGCCGCGACCGCGTCGTCGGTGGCCAGGTCGTGGATCGCTTCGACCTTCTCTTGGACGCTCTCCGGGGAGTCGACCTTCCAGCCCACCACGCGTTTCGCGCTGTCGTGCGTCCACCTGGGCTCCCCGCCGTGCGGGCTGGGCGGGGGTTGGTGACCGCCTCGAAACGCTCCTGCTCATCGGGGATGCTGGCCAGGATCTTGTGGATTGTGTGCGAGACGTCCGACCGTCGGCGTTCCTTCGGCCAGCGGGAGGACACCCACCGGTAACTGCGGACCGTCGTGTAAGCCAGTCCCACGTCTTCGGCGAACATCCGGATGGCCTCGCTGACGGTGAACAGGTCGTCCTTCCCGGACGGATTCGCACCCCCATACGAACGCATCGGCTCGATCTCCATGGCGGCGTCCCCGAGCCGCCACTGGGCACTGCTCATCGTCGCGACCCAGTCCCGCCCCAGCTTGACCAGCTCGTCGTAGCGTTCCCGGGTCACACTCCCGACCATCGCGGGCATCCGGACATCACCCCCGGCGGACCCGGGTGCGGCACCTTGCCCATGCCGTCAGCTCGCCCCGGCAGGCCGTCACTTCGCACCATCCAGCCGACTCCAGGCACCTGCCAGGGGCGCACGGCCCCGCAGTGAAGCACGATGACAGCCGCCGGATGCGCGGTCTCACAACCCGGTGTCCGCCGCGCGCCGTCTGTGCCAGGCTCGTTTGCGGCAGGCGGGAGAGCAGTACGTTGCCGAGGCAGGATGGTCGATCCCGACCGTCCACGACGCGCCGTACTCCGGGCAAGTGGACGTCACACCGGTCTGGACCGCCTCGGTCCTCGCCCTCGCCCGCCGCATCCGCCGCCAGTGCCGCGACCGGCACGCGGAAGAACAGAACGCTGCCGTCGCCCTCGCCGTCGGCATCAGCGGACCACCACACCCCAGGCACAGTCGCGGACCGGCGTCGTCCCCCGTGACCACGACCAGCCGCAGCCGCGGCACCCTGTTCCTGCCCATGCGGCCACTGTATGAAAGGGCGTGTCGACGGTCACGCCCACAGGCGGTGGCCGTAGCAGCAGTCGGGCTCCGCTTGGATGCGGAGCCCGAC
>NZ_JBEXKU010000075.1:0-36951 GCF_040609575.1 Streptomyces sp. NPDC004647
GTCGATTGACCCCCATCGAGTTCGAGACCACCATGAAGCCCGCCACGGCCCTCGCGGCATGAAACCCGACTGTCACCTATCCGTGCAGCAGTCCCCCCCGCACATCCCCACCGACGTCTTCCAACGCGCACAAGCCACCGGGCAGCCGGTCGTGTTCGTCGTCAACGACACCCCGTCCGGCCTTCCGTGGCGGCGCATCGTCGTCCCGTTCGCCATCGTCGGCGCGGTCGTGGCCGGCGGTTGGGGGCTGGTCGCCGCCATCTGCTTCCTGCTCGATGCCGCGGCCCACACCTTCACTGTCATCGCCGACGCCGCCGGACCCCTCGGAATCGGCGGCATCACCCTGCGCCTCGCCCGCTCCAAGAACACCTAGCTACGCCAAGGGCGGCCCCCACCGTCTCGCCAAAGAAGCGGGGCCGCCCTTGTCCACCTGCCCACAACTGACCTGTGGAGGTCTCCCAGCATGACGCAACCGACCGACATTCGGGGAGAGCACCTGCATACCGCTCTCTCCCTGGCAGCCTCCGGCGTGCCCGTGCTGCCGTTACGAGCTGGGAAGGTGCCGTTCGGCAACTGCCGCCGCTGCACCGACAACGCGTGCGGCGGCCGACCGAACATGAAGACCCCCGGCCCCTGCACCTGCCCGGCGCCCTGCCACGGCTGGGCCGCCGCCACCACCGACCCCGGCGTCATTAACGCGCCGACGTGGGCGCGGGCGTGGCGCGACGCGGCAGCGGTGGCCTACCACCCCGGCGGCGCCGGCCTCACCGTCGTCGACCTCGACAACCCGGCCGCCATCGCCTGGGCCGGCCGCACCCTGCCATCCACGCAGACTGTGGCCACCACGCGCGGCGAACACTGGATCTACCGAGGCACCATGCGCTCCGTGAACGCCGTCCGTGACGGTGTCGACGTCAAGTCCACCATGGCCTACGCACGGTGGCTCGGTCCCGGCACCGGCACCATGACGGCGCTGCCGGCGATTGTGCGCGCGCTGGCCGTGAAGGAACCCTCCACGGCCCGGCCCGCACCGCAGACCATCACCGTGCCCACACGGGCCGGGAACGGGGAGTGCCGCCACCGCACGCCCGCCTACCTGCACCGTGGCATCTCCATGGCCGAGCAGCGCATCACCGAAGCCCGCGACGATGTCCACGCCACCGTCTACCGGACGTTCCTCGCCGTGCTGTCCACCCACGGCCGGTGCGACTGCCTCACCGACGCCCACATCACGCGACTCTTCACCGCCGCGCAGGCCAAGGGCGAATCACCCCGGCACTGCACCGACGCATGGACCAACGCCCTCACCAGGTTGGGACTGTGACCATGTCCGACGAAGACAAGACTCCGGCTCGCGAGGTCATCGCCGACTACGCGCAAGAGCACTTCCGGTACTTCCGCACCGCCGACGGGACGGTGTTCGCGCAGAAGAACGGCCACCCCGTGGCACGTCCGATCCGCTCACAGGGCACCTCGGGCAGCCACCGTCAGGAACTTATGGTCGGCCTCTTCCACGACGGGCACGGCGTGTTCAACGGGACGGCGCTCAAGGAGGCGTTGGACCTCATCGAAGCGCTGGCGATGAGCCAGGACGTGCAGCCCGTGCACATCCGCGTCGCGCCGGGATTCGACGGCGCGACGTGGCTTGACCTGGGCCGCAACGACGGACAGTCCATCCGCATCCACCCCACCGGTTGGGACATCGTCACCCCCGACCCGCGCGAGGTGTGCTGGCGACGGACCCAGCTCACCGGCGAACTCCCTCTGCCCGCCAAGGACACCGACGGCAAGGGCATCGACCTCCTACTCCGGCTGTGCAACTTCGCCAACGCGGAGACCGAATGCCTGGCCGTCGCCTGGCTCATCGGCTGCCTCGGGCCGTCCGTGCCCGTCCCCGCCCCCTTCCTCACAGGCCCCCAGGGTGCGGGCAAGTCCACCGGAGGACGGATGCTCGTCAGGATCATCGAAGGGATGAGCGGCGACCTGCGCCGCGCACCGAAGGACGAAGAGAACCTGATCGCGGCCGTGGCAGCCGGATGGGTCACCGCCCTGGACAACCTCTCCCACCTGGCTCCGGACCTGTCCGACCTCATGTGCTGCATCGTCACCGGCGCCGAGACCATCAAACGCGCCCTGTACACCGACGGCGACGTGGTCCGCGCCCGCTACCGCCGCCCCCTGCTCCTGACCGGCATCGACGTGGGCGTCATCCGACCCGACCTCGCCGAACGTCTCCTGCCGCTGCGCCTGGAACGACCCCGCACCCGGCGTACCGAGGCCGAACTGTGGGCGGAGTTCGAAGACCTTCTCCCTGTCGTCCTCGGGTCCCTCCTCGACCTCACGGTCCAGGTCCGCGCAGCCGAGGCCGACATCCCCACCGACCTGCGCATGGCCGACTTCGCCCACCTGTGCGCACAGCTCGATGCGGCGACCGGCCTCGGAGCGCTCAACGCCTACCGGACCAGCCTGGACGACCTCAACGACGACGTCATCGAAGGCGACCTCCTCGCGCAGACCGTGCTGCAGCACGCCGCCGGCCTCGAAGCGGGGGCAGAGACGCGGATGACCTCTGCTGAGTGGCTGCACTGCCTGACCCGCCTCTACACCGGCGACGACTGCCGCCCCCTGCCCAAGGGGTGGCCGACCACGGGCAAAGTCCTCTCCGACCGCCTCAAGCGCCTCCAGCCGACCCTGGCCGCCCGGGGCGTCCTCATCGACTGGGGCCGCACCAAAGCGGCCCGCTACATCGAGATGACCCGACTGCCGACCCCGCCGCCACACGAGCAGGAGCGGATGCTCTGACCGGCGACACCATGAACGCCCGCACAAGCAAGAGGAGCACCACGGGCAGCGTGCTCCTCTTGCTGTTCGGCGCAACGCGCCGCCCGGCGGACGTGCCGCGAAGCCGGCTCCTTCTTCCCGCTCTGAGGCGCAGCGCACCACAACAGACACCCCTTCTCTTGTCCGAAGAAAAGGGACGCTGCGTCACCCGCGTCACCCAAGGACGCAAACGCCCCGTGACCAGCCGCTACAGCGGTGACGCAGGAGAGCGGCGGCTGCGTCACCCCGCGTCACCCGCGTCACCGATGACAAAGACCACCCGCGCCGGTGACACACCTCCGAGACCTCTGCGTCACTCAAAACCGCAGGTCAGACGCGCAAATGACGCAGATGACGCGGTGACGCAGAATCCCGGGCCTCGGACAGGCGCGGGCCCCTGAGAAGGCGCGAAACCAACCCGATTCGCAGGCCCGCTACGCCCGCGCGTGGCGGCACCTATCCACAACAGAAACGGCATCCGCCACAGATTTAAGCCGCTGACCAGCAATGTTGCGGCGTGGCGGATGTTGCGGATCCCCCAGAAGGCCAAGACGAGGAGTCGCAACGATGGCTCGCCCCAAAAAACTCAAGCTCCGCGAGGTACTCGAAGAGATCGACATGAGCCGCGCCGCCTTCTACCGCATGCGCGCTCGCGGCCAGGCCCCACGTCTCCACAAGCTCCCCAACGGCGAACTGCGCGTGAGTCGCGCTGATCTTGACGCGTGGTGGGAGCGCTGCGAGCAGCACGCCGCGTAAATCCGATCGTTTCACCGGGGCCCGCGCTGAGCGCGGGCCCCTCCTCTGTCTGGAGAGAGATGCTCACGTACGACGTCGACATTTGGTCCATCCGCAAGCGCGCCGGCCGACCGAAGCCCTGGGAACTGCGTTGGCGAGTCGGTGAGCGTCCCCACTCCCGGAGCTTCAAGCTCAAGCCGCAAGCTGAGGGGCGCCGATCGGAGTTGATGGCCGCTCTGCGCGAGCACCAGCAATTTGACGAGGAAACGGGCCTGCCCGCAGGTGAATTGAGGGCTCGCACTTCCCCGTCCTGGTACGAGCACGTCACCGGCTACGTACTGATGAAGTGGCCGCGCGCCGCAGCTAAGCACCGGGCGAGCATCGCGGAATCGCTCGCTGTCGTGACCCCTGTGCTTGTCACGAGCAAGCGGGGAGCACCCCGTACCGCGGTATTGCGCACCGCCTTGTACCAGTGGGCATTCCGGGCTGTTCGTGGCCCCGAAGGGACCTGGGTGTCGCGTCATGTCGTCGAGGAGCCACCCGCCGACATCCGTACCGCCCTGGACTGGATTGCTGCCCACTCCATCAAGGTCAAGGACCTGGAGGACCCTACGCTTCTGCGTCCTGCCCTGGAGGCGCTGTCGCTCCGGCTGGACGGTGGTAAGGCCGCCGAGAACACCGCTCGGCGCAAGCGCATGGTGCTGAGTAACGTGCTGCGCTACACGGTTGAGGAGAAAGGACTCCTCGCAGCGAACCCTCTGCCCCGCGTGGACTGGACGCCACCCGAGGCCGACGCCGAGATTGATTTCCGGTACGTACCGGGCCCGGACGTGGCGCGCGCCTTACTCGGGGCCGTCCGCGACTCCGGACCCCGCGGCAAGCACCTGCATGCGTTCTTCGGGTGCCTCTACTACGCAGCCATGCGGCCCAGCGAAATCGTCGCGCTCAAGGATTCTGACTGCGCCCTCCCGCCCAACTCCCCTCAGTCCGTGAAGGAGTGGGGCGAACTACTTCTCGGAGAAAGCCGCCCGGAGGTCGGTGGCGGCTGGACGGACGAGGGCACGTCATACGAGAAGCGCGGCCTTAAGCGACGTAGAAGCGGCGCAACACGCACCGTTCCTATCCCGCCCGTTCTCGTGCATCTACTCCGAGAGCACATCGCCCGATACGGCACGACCGACGACGGTCGCCTCTTCCGGGCCGCACGTGGGGGACGCGTGGCGTCTACCGAATACTGCGATATGTGGGAACGAGCCCGGAAAACCGTACTCACTCCCAGCGAGGTGAAGTCCGACCTTGCGGCGGTGCCGTACTCCCTGCGGCACGCGGGAGTCTCGCTCTGGATCAAGTCGGGGGTAGACCCCGCAGAGGTCGCCGCACGCGCCGGCCACAGCATCGCCGTGCTGTACCGCTTCTACGCGAAGATCCTTAAGGGCGGCCAGCAGCACTCCAACAGCCTGATCGCCCACGCGCTCGACGAGGGGGAGTAGCCCTGATCCTGGCCCACAGATGGCCCATACGCACTGGTCAAAGCTGGGATACGGGCGAGAAAGGGTGAGACAGGCTGCATACAGAAGGGGTGCCGCTCCGGAGAGTGGCACCCCTTCTGACCTGCAACCTTCTGACCTGCTGCGGAGGGTGTGGGATTTGAACCCACGGTGACATCGCTGCCACGACGGTTTTCAAGACCGTTCCCTTAGGCCGCTCGGGCAACCCTCCCATGCCCCCGCCCACCTGCTGCGGAGGCGGCTACAGCCTACCGGGCGGGACCCGTCGTCGGGGCCGTTGGTCCGTCCCTGGTCCGTGAGCTCCAGAAACAGCCTCTGATCATGGACCGCAGCGCGGCTGTGGACGCCTCCCGCCAGTGCTGTGATCGGGAAGGTTTGCCACGCGGTGTAGGCGACCTCAACCGGTCAACGCATCACCCAGATGTGGATGGTGCGGGCCGGAGGCCGGTGTGGGGTTCTCGGACGAGCAGGTCACGGAGTTGTGGGAGCGGTGGCGGCGGGGTGAGCCGCTCAGCGTGATCGGACGCGCCCTGGGGACTCATCCAAGGAACGTGCGTGCGGTCCTGACGGTCACGTGCGGTCCTGACGGTCAGCGGAGGCATCCGGCCGACGGCGCGGCGTCGACGCGCACAGCACCTGTCGTCGGTCGAGCGAGAGGAGATCTCTCGCGGCATCGCGGCCGGATTGTCCGCGCGTACGATCACCGTCGACCACCGCCCGCAAGCCGTTCCTCACCGTGCATCAAGCGGGCAGCAGCCGACAGTCGGCGGCGCGGGATATGCGAATCCACGTAAGACCCGCCGCTGACCACCCTTGGGCCAGCCGGCGAGCCCGCCCGGACCGCACTCACGGCCCCGAGCCGCATGGCAGATACAAGGCCGCGTACTGGCCTGCACGCCCTCCACACGCCGCACCGTTCGGTGCCGGTCCCTCCCCACGTGGGGACCGGTACCGAACGGCGCGGGCGGCGTCGATCCGCGCCGTACCGGCGTGGATCGAGGAAAGGCGGGACCCGTGGTCGACGCGATAGCGCTCCGGAGGGGACCGGTTCCACGGATCTCTCAAGCTCACGCGACGAGACCGTCGCCACCGTCTCGTAACTCCAGCGGAAGATGACCGAGAACATGCGGCGTCATGAGTTGTCTCTCCGAGCGCTGAGCTGATGGCCGATCCGGGCGCCGCGCGGCTGGTTCGCTACTGCGTCATGATCCTGCCAGCTGTGGCTCCCGCCGAGGAGGTCCCGGCACCGGGCCAACGACTTAACCGCAGGTCAGCCATTAGAGTGGGTTTTCCGGTCCGGATGTCCAGGTGCGGGGGAAGTAAGGGGTGGAGACCTTGAGTTCCGACTCAGGGGCACGCACAGCCTTCGCGGAGCGTCTCGCGCTGCTGTACAAGGAAGCTGGTGACCCTCCCCTCAAGCGCGTGGCCGAGGCAGTGGTCCGGCTTCAGCGGGTCGACGAACGAGGGCGGCCCGTGCGGGTGTCCGCTCAGCGGATCAGCGACTGGCGACGGGCCAAGAACGTGCCCGCTCAGTTCGCCGCCCTCGCAACAGTGCTGCACATCCTGATCCCCGAAGCACGGCGCTCGCGGCCCGCGCCGGTGTCCACGGGCCTGTACGACCTGGCCCAGTGGCAACGCCTATGGGAGCGCGCGGTGGCCGACCCGGTCGGCGACCGCCCCGCGGCATCCACGGAAGAGGACGAACGCGCCCGGGTCGAAGCCCCGACCGTCCCCGGTGGTGTGTGCCCATACCGGGGGCTGGCTTCGTACCGTCAGCAAGACGCCCGGTGGTTCTTCGGCCGAGAGCGGAGCACGGATGCCCTCGTTGCTCAGCTCCGAGCAGCGGAGAGGACGGGTGGCCTGGTCATGCTCGTGGGCGCCTCAGGGGCCGGAAAATCCTCCCTGCTGAACGCCGGCTTGGTGCCCGCATTGCAGAACGGCGCACTGGGTGAGGAAAACAGTCGGGCGAGAGAGGTACTGCAACTCCTGCCGGGAGGCGATCCGCTCGCGGAGCTGACCCGTCGGATCCCCGAGCTCGCACACGTCGTCACTGCCGCGGAGGAACCGACGGCGAAGGAGCCCGGTACTCCGCGATTCGCGCACGCGGTGAGGGAGGCCGTCACGGCATGGGCGCAACGCGAGACATCCTCCGCCGACCGTCCGGTCGTCATCGTGGATCAGTTCGAGGAGGCGTTCACCCTCTGCTCCGACGAGGCGCACAGGCGCACTTTCATCCAACTCCTCCACGCTGCCTGCTCGCCCGCCGACCCCGGTGACCCGGCCCCCGTGCTCGTAGTCCTCGGCATACGCGCCGACTTCTACGAGCAATGCCTCGGGTATCCCGCACTGGCCGACGCGCTGCAACACCGGCACATGGTGCTCGGGACGCTGACCACCACGGAGTTGCGCGAAGCGGTGACCGGCCCGGCCAAGGCCGTGGGTCTGGAACTCGAAGCGGGGCTTGCGGAGCTGATCGTCCGGGAAGTGAGCGCTGACGGCCCCCGCGGGGCGCACGACGCGGGGGTGCTGCCGCTCGTCTCCCACGCCCTGCTCGCCACCTGGCAGCGACGGAAGGCGGGAAGGCTGACGCTGGCCGGCTACCGCGCGGCGGGCGGAATCCAGGGAGCGGTCGCGGCGACCGCCGAGCGGGCTTGGTCCGGCCTCGACCCGGCAGCACGCACGGCCGCGAGACTGCTCCTGCTCAGGCTGGTCCGGCTGGGCGAAGACACCCAGGCCACCCGTAGGCGGGGGACGCGGCGCCAACTGGCGGAGGAGACAACGGACCCCAACAAGACGGAGGAATCGCTCGAAACACTGGTTCGCGCCCGATTGGTGACACTCGACGCGGAGACCGTGGAGATCACCCACGAAGCGCTGCTCCACGCCTGGCCACGCCTACGCGACTGGATCGACGAGGACAGGAACGGCAACCTGCTGCGCCAGCGGCTGGAGGAGGACGGCAGGGCCTGGGAGGGCTCGAACCGCGATACGTCACTGCTCTACCGGGGCTCCCGTCTGGAACAGGCCCACCACTGGGCAAAATCTGCGGGTGAAACCTTTCTGACCCGGAGCGCGGTGGAATTCCTGGCTGCTTCGGTCAGGCTGCGCAAGCGCACAGTCTGGATCAGCCGCGGCGCGGTATCGGCTCTGGTCGTCCTGGCGATGCTGGCTGTCGGTTCGACGGTGGTCGCGTGGCAGCAGCGGGACGATGCCGTGTTCGAGCAGGTGCTCGCCGAAGCCGATCGCGTCCAGTACACGGATCCGCCGTTGTCCGCTCAACTCGACCTGGTGGCACATCGCTTGCGTCCGAACGACGAGGGCACGAACAACCGGCTGATCTCGATCGTGAACGCGCCGCTGGCCACGCCGCTTCTTGGCCACACCGGCGCCGTCTACCTCACATCATTCAGCCCGAATGGGCGGATTCTGGCCACCGCCAGCTACGACCGGACCGTTCGACTGTGGGACGTGTCAGACACGAGTCGCCCCAGACAGCTGGGCAAGCCCCTCACCGGCCACACGAGCTGGGTGAGCACCGCGGTCTTCAGCCCGGACGGCCACACCCTCGCAAGCACTGGAGACGACGGCACGATCCGGCTGTGGAACGTACGGGATCCCAGTCACCCGCAGCCCCTCGGCGCACCCTTGACCGGTGACAACGGCACGACCTACCTGCTCGCCTTCAGCCCGGACGGCCGCACTCTGGCCTCTGCGAACGAGGATCACGCCGTTCACCTGTGGGACGTAGCCGACCCGCGTCGGCCGAAGGCGCTCAGCGCCTTGACCGGCCACACCGCCGCTGTGCGCTCTGTGGCGTTCAGCCCCGACGGACGCACGCTCGCGGCCGGCGGCGACGACGACACGATCAGACTGTGGGACGTGGCAGACCCACGCCACACGGCACCGCTCGGCGCACCGCTCACCGGCCACACGGACCTGGTGCACTCCGTCGCCTTCAGCCCGGACGGACGCACTCTCGCCAGCGGAAGCGCGGACAACGCCACCCGCCTGTGGAACGTGACCGACCCACGTCACGCGGCACCGCTCGGCGCACCGCTCACCGGCCACACCGGTGCCATATGGTCGGTGGCCTTCAGCCCCGACGGAACCATGCTCGCCGCCGCCAGCGCGGACAGCACGGCCAGCCTGTGGAACGTCAGCGATCCGGCATACCCGTCCCAGGTCGGCGAGCCTCTCGCGGGCAGCAATGGCGAGATGTACGCCCTGGGCTTCCGCCCCGACGGCCGTACGCTCGCCACTGGGAGCGGCGACAACACGGTCCGGCTGTGGTCGATGCCGACGTCGGACATGATCGGCCGCATCGGAGCGTTCCGCCCGGACGGGCACGTACTCGCCACAGCAGCGCGCGACGATAAGGTCCGTCTGTGGAACGTGGAGAATCCCAACCGGCCCGTACCTCTGGGCAAGCCGTTCATACCGGGGGAGGGTGACGTACGTTCGCTCACGTTCTCCCCCGACGGCCGCACACTCGCGGTATTCACGGGAAACCGCGCAGTGCAACTGTGGAACGTCACTGATCCGAAGCGCCCCGTCTCCTCCGGAGCGCCCATCGCGCTGCAGACACGATTCGCAGGCGCCGGCGCACTCGTCTTCAGCCCGGACGGCCGCACACTGGCAACCGCCCACGACGACCGCACCATCCAGCTGTGGAACGTCAGCGACCCATCCCGCCCTCTCCCGCTCGGTGAGCCGCTCACCGGCCACAAGGGCTACGTCGACTCCCTCGTCTTCAGCCCGGACGGCCGTACCCTCGCCAGCGGCAGCGCGGACGACACCATCCGGCTCTGGAAGGTTGCCAGCGGGCGCCAAGCCGCCCAACTCGGCTCACCCCTCACGGGACATCTAGGACCCATCAACGCACTCGCCTTCAGTCCGGACGGCCATACATTGGCCAGTGGCAGCGACGACAACACAGTCCGCCTCTGGAACATCACCGACCCCCTCAAGCCGACCCAGCTGGGTTCCCGCCTCACGGGCCACACCGAAGCAATCGTGTCGCTGACGTTCAGCCAGGACGGTCGCACCCTGGCGAGCGGCGGCAACGACAACACGGTCCGGCTCTGGAACGTCACCCTCCCGTCCAGGGCCGCTCCCATCGGTCAATCGATGAGCCCCAACGCCAAGACAGGCAATTTCCTGTCGTTCAGCCCCAACAGCCGCATGCTCGGAGTGTCGAGCGGCACCGATACCGTCCGGCTGTGGAACCTGGACGTTGACGAGGCCATTCGTCGCATTTGCTCGACCACTCAGGGCGTTCTGACGCCGGGAAAATGGCGTGAGTTTCTGCCCCGCCTCTCGTACGCGCCTCCGTGCAGCCGGTAACGGCAGCCGGCCTCAACCAACGCCATGCTCGGGAGCGTCATTTCGTGATCCCGATCACAACTCCTCGTTACCGCACAGCAGTCGGCTCCCGCCGCACAAGCAGCCTTGTTACGCTTGGCTACAGCCCGGTCGCTGGTGCATCCCCCGTCGCCAGCGACCGGGCGCTTCCATGTCCTGCGGAGAACAGGAACAACGTGGATAGGTGATCTGACCGACCGAGCGGTCACCGCGCCGGCGCAGCTCAACGATCTCGGCGATCCGGGTCCGCTCGCGCCACTCCTCCAAGGCGCCCTCGATCTTGCCTGTGGCCTGCCAGTCGACCTCCAAAGCCGCCGCGTTCAGCTGGTGCGCTGCCTCCACGACGTCGTCGCCGGCTAGCAGCATGATCCGCTCGAACGCACGTCCCCCAGGATCTTGGGAGTGCGACCGACGGCCGTTCCGCGAGGGACTGCCGCGCCATCCCTCTTCAGCCACTGCACGCCGACCGCTGCACCAGGGCGGCCCATGCGCCGAGCCCTCGGGCGAGCGTGGCGGTGTCTCCTCGCTGCTGGGTGAGCGGGTCCACACGCGGGTAGATAGTTGACGGTCCGTCAGCTACATTCGGCTCTCGCCGTTCTACCTCGCGAAGGGTGAGCGCAGTGGAAACATGTCCCCACAGCCCCGAACCACCTGGTTCCCCGCGCTGGGTCGCGATGTTCTACCAGCCGGCAACGGCCTCCTGGAAGGTGGGCGCCGAGGCGCCCCACCGCTCCTCCGTGCTCTATGCGCTCGGACAGATGCAGCAGACCATCCGGGCGCGCGGAGAGGACCCGACGGTCGACCTGTGGGGCCCGGACCATGGTGTCTGGAAGCGGTTCGACACCCCTGCCGCTGCTGCTCCCGTGGCCGCGCCTCAGCCGCCGTCCGGCAAACAACGAGAAACGGGCAAGCTCGGGGAGCGCATGAGCGACCGGCGGCACCAGACCCTGATGGCGGGCCTGAGCAAGGCATGTCTCTACGACCTGGCACCCGAGGACTCAGCCGCCATTCAAGCCCTGGTTGACCAACTCGACGAGGACACGGTGCGCAGGGTCGCATACTGGCTCGCGGTGGCCAGCGGAGGGCAGTAGGCGTTCACGTGAGCGGGTCCTATCGTGAGCCCCATGGGCGCATCCGGGATGAGCGATCACACTTCAGAGGCATTGATCACCCTCTGCCGTTCGTACGTGCGTGATGCCCCCGGATCGCTCGGCAAGGCACCGTTGGCTACCCGATACCTGAATTCCCACCTGAGGGATCACCCTCGCCGACGCGTCGTCCGCGCTCGGTTCGGCGCCCGGTTCGCTGTCGACACGCAGGACCTCATTCAGCGGTACCTCTACCTGTTCGGGGTGTGGGAGCCGCACATGACGCACTGGCTCCGGCGCAGACTGCGGTCCGGGGATACGTTCGTCGACATCGGAGCGAACATCGGTTACTTCAGTGTGCTGGCCTCACGCCTTGTCGGGAGCGGGGGTCAGGTGGTGGCAATCGAGGCTTCGCCGACCTTCCACCGGCGGCTTCTGCAGCACGCACAGCTCAACGCTTGCGACAACGTCCGCGCGGTCAACACCGCGGTGTCCGACAGCCGGAAGATGCTGACCTTCGTCCTGGCGAGTTCGAAAAACATGGGCGCGAACAGCATCGTCCCGTACGAGGGGCAGGCGGAATCCACGTTCGAGATCGAGGCCCGTCCACTGACGGAAGTACTCAGTCCTGCGGAAATCACCAACGCCAGAGTCATCAAGATCGATGTGGAGGGCGCGGAGGGCGGTGTCGTCCAAGGGCTGACTCCCCTCCTCGATCAGCTCAGGCCGGATGCGGAGATCACTGTCGAGGTCACCCCCGCCCGCATGGCGCAGCTCGGTGACTCGGTTGATGAGCTCACGGAGACGATGCGAGTACACGGCTTCCACACCTACCGCCTTGCCAACCAATACTCTCCGGAGGGCTACGTCTCAGCACTCCGCCACTCCCCCATTCCGCCGATCCGCTGGCAGCAACCGATCATCGGCGAGAGCGATCTGATCTTCTCGCGGATCGATGCCGAGACTCTTCCATGACGAAGCCCGGCCCTCTCGAAGCAGAGAGCCGGGCCTCTGGCAGCGGTCGGGGGATCCTCCGCCGTCCATACGGGGCGTGCCCGTGTTTATCCGAACGACTCCGCCGGAAGGTGGGGACCGTCGTCGCCGTTCGGCTCCTCCAGGTAGGCCGCGTAGGCAACCGCATGCCTCGGCTCGCAGCCGCCCGTGTCGGTGGGGAGCCATACAGCATCACGGCGGGCACGCTCGTGGTGCTGCCCGAGGGCGGGCCTCATGCCGGGGAGGGTGTGGTCGACCGCGTGGCGGAGATCGGCATCACGGTCACCCACGCGGGGAGCAGCCGGAGCCGGGAGAGGCCTCCGCCGAGGAGGCGGCCCTGCTCGGCGTACAGCGAGGCACGTTCGTCACCCGCATCCGCCGCACGTGCTACAGCGACGACGGCCGACCAGTGGAGACGACGGACATCGTCGTGCCCGCCGCTCTCTGCGAGATCGTCTACGAAGTGCCGGTCAGCCGGTGACCGGGTAGCGCCACTGGAAGTACGCCAGTTCACGCGCCCTGGCCTCGACGACGGCCATACGCGCGTCGCGCTCGCCGGTATCGGTGTGGGCGGCCTGGCTGGTGGCTTGACCGGGCCACTTGCGGTAGAGGAGCCCGTATTCGCGCGTGAACCAGCCTCGGCTGACGGAGTTCAACGCGAGCAGAAGCCCCGTGTCCTCCGAGGCCGGCAGGGCCATCCAACCGCCGAGAGCGAGCAGCAGATCACGACGGACGAACAGCGTCGCCGGGTGAACCTGGGCGCGGAAGTCGTGCGCCTGCCAGTGCTCCAGCACGGCCCCGCGTTCGATGGGCCCTTCGGCCGGGTCCTTGTCGAATCCGGCTGTGGAGCCGTCGGGCAGCAGATCGAGGACGCGCGAAGTCGCCCAGCCGATGCTGCGGTCCCCTTCGAGGACGGCCAGATCGCGGGCCAGGACGCCGGGGGTCAGTTGGTCGTCGGCGTCCAGGACCTTGACGTACTCGCCGTCCGCGTGTGCGAGAGCGATCGTTCGGGCGACTCCCGGGCCCCCGCGCCGCCCCTGCCGAAAGGTCACCCGCGGATCATCCGGCACATGGGGAGCGACCTCGTCACCTGTTCCGTCTTCCTGAACGACCCAGTGCCAGTCCCAGCCCTCGGGGAGTTCCTGCTCGCAGAGCGACTTGTACGCGTCCGGCAGGAACGGGACGGAGGGTGCGTGAACAGCGGTGACGATGATGATGCGCCGACGCACGGCGGTCACCACCTTTCCAGAGGAGTGGTGAACAGCAGTTCCGTGCGGTCGCCGGGCAGTGTGATGTCGGAGATGTCCACAACCCGGTCATTGATGTCGTACGACGTCTTCCGGAGCACGACTACCGCCGTACCGGGCGGCAGGTCCAGTTCCTCCGCCTCCTCCGCCGTCGGCGGGCGGGCGGTGACGCGTTCTTCGATGTGGCCGATTTCGATGCCGACGGTGTAGAGCTGGTTCTGGGTGCCCCCCGGCCACGGTTCGTTCGCGTCGTCCAGGAGGTCGGGGTTGTCCGCGACCATGTCGCGGACGAGGTGGGAGGTCACGAGGTTGAACGGCGCACTCTCGGCCCTGTACCGCGTCCGATAGGTGCGCTCCACCATGGCCGTCCCCTCGCGGACGCTGAAGGCCTCCGCGAGGTCCTGGTCCGCCTTGATCTCCCGATACGCCGCGTAGAAGACGAGATCGTCCAGTTCCAAGCCCGTGTCGCGCTCGGTGGCCCCCGTCTGCTTCCGCTGGGGCAGCGGCTCACGGGCGCGGTCCTTCTCCCATTGATGCCGGCTGTTCGTGCGCAGCACCAAGGTGCGGGGACGGCGCACGAAGTTGCCGCGGCCGTGCTGTTTCTCGATCAGGCCTTCGGCTTGCAGGAGGCGCAGGGCCTCACGAATGGTCGGCACGCTCCTGCGGTAGCGCTCGGCGAGCTTCGTCTCTGCCGGTAGCCGGTCGCCCGGGCTCAGCTCTCCTGCACGGATGGACTGGCGGAGTTCGTCCGCGATCCGTTCGTACACCTTGGCCACTGGTGCTCACCCATCCCGTCGTGTTTTCACGCGAGACAGCATACGAGTCATCAAGAGGTCTTGACGAGTAGCCAGGGCGACGAGGCATAGCCCCCGCCCACCGGACGTCCGGTCCGTCGTTGGTCCGGGCACCCTGGCCACTGTCGGCACAGGGTGAGACACGGTGAGACAGGAAACAGTGAGGCGGGGTGCCGAAATCGGTCCGGCACCCCGCCTCACTTGCGCTGGGTGTGGGCTGGGGAGTCTCTACGGCTCGAAGCTTCGAGGGCCGTTCTGACCAACTTCGGTTTTCAAGACCGTTCCCTCAGGCCGCTCGGGCAACCCTCCCCGCGCCGTCCCACCAGGGGAGACGCAGGGGCCAGCCCAGCGGTTAGCTGTCTCCCTTGCGTGCGCCCAGGGTGACCTCCGCCGTCTGCTCCTTGCCGTCGCGCTCGTAGGTCAGCGTGACCTGGTCACCCGGCTTGTGCGTCCAGATCGTGCTGATCAGCGTCGGGCCGCTGTCGATGACCGTGGAGTCCAGCTTGGTGATGACATCGCCGGGCTGGAGACCCGCCTTGTCGGCCGGGCCGCCCGGAGTGACCGCCGACGAGCCGCCGCTGCCGCTCTTGGAGATCCGCGCGCCGTCGCCCTGCTCCCGCATGTCCACCTGCACGCCGATCACCGGGTAGACCGGCTGCCCGGTCTTGATCAGCGTCTCGGCGACGCGCTTCGCCTGGTTGATCGGGATCGCGAAGCCCAGGCCGATGCTGCCGGACTGCTGCGTCTCGCCGCCGAAGCCGCCGCCGCTGCCGGCCGACTGGATGGCCGAGTTGATGCCGATGACGGCGCCCTCCGCGTTGAGCAGCGGACCGCCGGAGTTACCCGGGTTGATCGAGGCGTCCGTCTGGAGCGCGCTCATGTACGAGGCGTTGCTGTTGCCGCCGTCGCTGGAGGCCACGGGGCGGTTCTTCGCGCTGATGATGCCCGTGGTGACCGTGCCGGCGAGGCCGAAGGGCGCGCCGATCGCGATCGTGGCGTCGCCCACCGCCACCTTCTTGTCCGAGTCACCGAGGGGCAGCGGGTTGAGCTTCGCGCCCGAGGCGCTCTTGAGCTTGACCACGGCCACGTCGTAGCCCTGCGCCCGGCCGAGGACCTCGGCTCCGTACTTCTTGCCGTCCGAGAAGGTCGCGGTCAGCTTGCCGCCGTCGGCGGCCGAGGCCACCACGTGATTGTTGGTGAGGATGTGGCCCTGCTTGTCGTAGACGAAGCCGGTGCCGGTGCCGGCCTCGCCCTGGCCTCCCTGCGCCTCGATGGTGACGACACTCGGGAGCGCGCGCTGCGCTATGCCGGATACGGAATTGGGCGAGCGGTTCAGCGCCTCGGGGTTGCCCGAGGTGGAGACCGTCGTCGAGCCGGTGCCCTCGTTCTGGTCGGCGACCAGGAAGCCGATGCCGCCGCCTACGCCACCCCCGACCAAAGCGGCCGCGAGCACGGCCGCGACGAGACCGCCGCCCCGCCTGGAGGGCTTGCGCCCGGGCGGCGGCGGTACGGGGCCGCTGCCCCAGCCTCCGCCGGGCGGCGGCGGGGGCGGCCATCCCGCGCCTCCGGACGGGTTCGCCGGGTCCGGAGAAGACGGAGGCTGCGCCGACGAATGGGCTGCCGAGGCGTGCTGACCAGCCCGTGGCGGCAGCTCGCCGGACGAGCCGGACGAGCCGGACCCTGCTGGTCCGCGCGCCTGAGCGCCTCCGGGCGCACCCCACGGGACACCCGCAGATGCGGCCGAGGGGTACTCGGCCGAACGGGTGAACGACTTCCCGTCGGCAGCGCCGACGGCGGGAAGCTGTGCGGTCCGGTCCTCAGCGGCCCCCGGGGGCGGCAGCGGGTAGTCCGAGTCCGCGTCGGCGGACACGCCCCGAGACGGGGGCGTGGGCCGTGCGGTGGGGACGGGCGGCAGGGGGCCCGTACCGCGCGCGGAGTCTGCGGTCGGTGCGCCGGACGGGGACGCGGGCTGGGTGCCCGGCCTCTCGGGCGCCGACGCCTGCTCCGCCTCAGGCGGAACGGCGGAGCCCTCGTTCTCGGTGCTCACAGCTTTCTCCTCAGGTGCACGACAGTCACAACAGTCTTTCTGGCACGGCCCACGTATGCCAATGTCTGCCGCCAGCATTGCCCACCTGGCGTCAGAGCACCGTAAGCAGTGACGGCGGTGTGGACCGCCATCCTTTATCCCGGACAGAACGGACGCATCCGCAGGCTCGCCGACCACAGCCGCAGAGCGACACCCCGGCCCGGGGTGGCACCATAACGCGGTGACCTATGCGCACCCGGCCCGCGACGTCCGTCCGGGGCCGAACGCGATCTCCGTCGTAGCCCACCGCGGGGCGTCCGAGGAGGCCCCGGAGCACACCCTGGCCGCGTACCGGAAAGCCATCGAGGCCGGTGCCGACGCACTCGAGTGCGATGTACGGCTCACCGCGGACGGGCATCTGGTGTGCGTGCACGACTGGCGGGTCAACCGGACCTCGAACGGCCGGGGCGCGGTGTCCGCCCTGGAGCTCTCGGACCTCGCGGCCCTGGACTTCGGATCATGGAAGGACCGGGACGAGTCTCCCGACTGGGACCAGTCCGGGGACGGGCCCTGGGACGAATCCACGGACCGGGAGCGCTCCGCCGTCCTCACCCTCGAACGACTCCTCGAACTCGTCTCCGACGCCGGCCGCCGCGTCGAGCTCGCCATCGAGACCAAGCACCCGACCCGCTGGGCCGGCCAGGTCGAGGAGAGGCTCATGGAGCTGCTGCGCCGTTTCGGCCTCGACAGCCCGCCCGCGGGTGAGCCCTCCGCCGTCCGGATCATGAGCTTCTCGGCGCGCTCGCTGCACCGCGTGCACTTCTGGGCACCGGACATCCCGACCGTCTATCTGATGCAGTTCCTCTCGCCCCGGTGCCGCGACGGGCGGCTGCCGGCCGGAACCCGGATCGCCGGGCCGGGCATCAGGATCCTGCGGAGCCACCCCGATTACGTCGACAAGGCGCACCGCGCCGGCCACCAAGTCCATGTCTGGACGGTCGATTCCCCCGCCGATGTGGCGCTCTGCGCCCGTCTCGGCGTGGACGCTGTGATCACCAATCGTCCCAAGCAGGTGCTTTCCCAACTCGGCCGCCCATAGCACCTGCAACCCCCCGACAAGGAGTGCACCGGCGCGTTCGGTATGTATTCGATCCTTACGAGTGCGCCAGGGCACAGCAGTTGGCCGGTTTCCGGTCCAGTCCATTGGGGCATCCATCCCGTGGCGTGGGGGCAAAGGAGGTCTCGGGGGTGGCGTTCGTGGTGGCACAGGAGGTGCCGACGTCGTCGATCATGGCCGTACCCCATGGTCCAGCGGGCGTGGGTGAGGCCAGGCGCAGGATGCGCAAGGGACTCCGGATGAGCGGAGTGCCGGATTCTGTGGTCGACGACGCGGTATTGATTCTGTCCGAACTGCTCAGCAATGCGTGTCGGCACGGTCGGCCACTGCGCGCCGGTGACAACGGGGACGAGGCCGACGAGGTGCGCGCCGCCTGGCGCGTGGACGAATACGGACGACTGACCGTGGAAGTGACAGACGGCGGCGGTCCGACCCGGCCACTTCCGGCCACTCCCTCGGTGACGGCCCGCGGCGGCCGGGGACTCAACATCATCAGAGCGCTCGCCCAGGACTGGGGCGTACGGGACGACGCCGTCGGCGAGGTCACTGTGTGGGCCATGATTCTGGCCGCCCCGCTCAGGGCCGACCTCTCTACACGCGTGGGTGTCGCGGCGCTGGACGTCGCCGAGCTTTTCGACGACCTCGCATAGGCGTCGCGCAGCCCTCGCCCGGATCCGGGGACGGAACGGGCCGTCCAAGGTCACGCGAAAGCCCCGCGAAGGGCTAGGCTCGGCGGCCCAGCACCCACCGCCGCAACCGGGAGAAATGCTCGCCATGGCCAAGAAGCGCCCGCAGACCAAGACCGGCAAGGTCACAGGCACTGATGTGAACTACCCGGCCGTCGGCGCACGCGAGCCCTGCCCCTGCGGTTCGGGCCGACGCTACAAGGCATGTCACGGCCGGGCCGCCGCGCACGCCGTGACCGCCCTCGTGCAGCGTCCCTTCGAGGGCCTGCCCGGCGAGTGCGACTGGGTCGCGCTGCGCGAACTCGTACCCGCCGCGACCGTGGAGCTCAACCTGCGGGGCGGACTGCCCGAAGGCGTACCGTCGGTCACTCTGGCGACCGTGCTCCCGATGGCCTGGCCCGCGCTGCGCCGCGACGACGGCGCCGTACTGCTGGGCCTGCAGAACGACACCGCGTCCGGTGACATCAGCCGTGACCTCGCCGACGTACTGAAGCGGGCCCTGGAAGCCACCCCCGGCAGCCCGGTGGCCGCCGCCGGTCACCCCACCGCGGGCGGCGTGAGCGTCTCCGCCGACGGCCCGCGTCTGCAGGACCTGCTCGACCCGGCGGGACCGTTCGTCCCGGTCGTGCACGACGGATTCGAGTTCTGGCTGGAGGACGCCGAGAACTCCACCCCCGAGGTCGCCGCGTCCCTGGAGCGGGCCAACGAGGCCGCGGTCCCCACCACCCGTCTCTCCGGCGTCGAGGCCGCGTACTGGTGCGAGACCCCGGACAAGAACCACCTGCGCTGGGTCATGCCGCACCCGGAGGAGAAGCTGCTCGACGCGCTCGCCCGGCTGCACGCCGCGGGTACGTCCTCGCTCGGCGAAGGAACCCGGCTCGTCGGCTCGTTCCGCGCCCATGGGCTCGTGGTGCCGGTGTGGGACCTGCCGAGCCCGGTGCGCGCAGGCGATGTGGAGAAGCCGGCCGAGGCCTTCGCGGAACGGCTCGCAGAGGCGCTCTCCTCGGACGCGCCGCTGACCTCCGACGAGCGCCGGGCACGCGGTGGCCTCACCAACCGCCAGGTGACCCTCAGCTGAGGCAGCCCCCTGCGGAGCCCCTGGGGCGTGACTCCTGTCACAACTGGCCCTACTCAACAGTAAATCGGCGTCCGGATATCCGCGATCGAATTTGCGAACGGCCAATCTCTTGTTACGGTTCTAAAAGCCCGGTCGCTGGTGCATCCCCCGTCGCCAGCGACCGGGCGTCTCCATGCCCGGACCTCTCGGCGCGACCGCGCCGCGGTTCAACCGGACGCGGACGACGGGGAGTTGCTCCCCGAGCGCAGCAACAGGCGCTCCGAGTCGGCCGATGCGATCTCTGCCACGGCACCGTGCGACCTGCTCTCTCCTGCGGAATCTTGCCCTGCGGCACCCCCCGGCGTACGAGGCGTCTCGCACGCCCCCGGGTCATCTCCCGCTTCCAGCGTGCAGTGCACCTGTACGGTCCGTCCGTCGGGCCTCATCTGGGTCAGTACGGCGCGCAGCGTGCTGCCGGTGAGGTTCCGGTAGTAGGTGCGCGCCCAGGTGTCGCGACCCTCGCTCAGCACGCAGGTCTGCGCCTCGACCCCTTCCGGGGAGGTGAGTTCAGGACCGCATTCGGCCATCCTGCGCTGTCTGTCGGAGAGGCCGGAGAGGCCGAGCTCGTGGACCAGACCGGAGTCGCTGGGCGCGACCGCCGGCTTGCCCGGCGCCGGCCTGTCGGCGGACGTGTCGGTGTCATCGGCAGAGCCGGCCCGGGAAACCGTCCCGGGGGCGGGTGCGGCGGACCGGGACGGAGCCGGGGACACCGCGGCGGCCCGGGCTTGCGGCCTGCCGCCGCTCTCACCGGGAACTGCCGGGCCCGCCGTCGCGGCTGCAAGCGGCAGCAGGACGGCGAGGACGACTGCGCTCGCGAGTGCGATGACGCGGAGGTTCGACCCGCGCGGATTGGACGCCCGCTCCATGAGGACCCACCTCGAACTCGCTGAGAACGCTTGACGGTAGGCAGAACATATCGGGCAGAGCGGGGTTCTCCGGACGGCCGCGCGGCCATTCCGGTGGTTCTCCGCCCGGCTGACACCCGTACGAGTGAGCGCGGGCGAGTAAGGCGACCGCATCCGGTCGGAGTCTGAAGCGGGATCAGTAGGCGAGCCGACTGCCCCCGCCGGGCGCGCCGGTGCTGGCCTCGACCAGTGCGTCCACGACGGCTTCCACGTCCGGCAGCCATGGCGCGGCAGACCCGGGCAGGGGCGCCCGCTCCCAGCGCACCTGTCCTGCGCCGGTCTCCGACGGCGGCAGCACGAGATAGCCCCCTTCACCGTGGAAGCGGAGCGAGCTGGGCACCCAGTCCTGGTTGTGCAGCAGTTCGCCCAGCACCTCGAGGGAGTACGGCGCCACCAGGATCGACCAGCGGCTGGGCGTCGCCACAACCGGGCCGAGCCGCACGCCCATCGCGTCGAGTTCGGCCAGTGCCCGCGCCGCCGCGACCGCCGGCAGGCTCACCGCGCAGGGCGCTTGGCCGCCGGTGGCCAGCACGATCGGAGCGCTGGGACGGTTCCCCCACCACCACCGCACCATGCGCTCGTCGGTGGTCGCCGCGAGCAGACCGGGATCGAAGGGGTGGGCACCGGGCACCACGCAGTCGGGGTGCGGGCAGCCACAGCTGCGCCCACCGCTGCCGGACCGGAGTCCCACACCGGGGAGCACGGGCCAATTCCACTCGGTGGCGCAAGTGAGCGCCCCGACGAGCATGGCCGACTTCCCGCTGCGCCTACGCCCGAGCAGGAGCCTGCGCCGCCTTCCGAGGATCTCGCGCATGAGCGCTCGTTCCTTTCCGTTAACGCCGAGGGCTGTATCCATCGCGTCTTCACACGCCGAACTGCTGTACCGCTGTACCGCCGTACCGGTGTACGTACCGCTACCGGATCTACCAGTGCTGCCGGATCTACCTGGTGTACCGATCGGACTGCATGGCAGTACGTGGCGCCGCACCAGTCCGTTCAGTCCGTTCACATCACGTGGATCATTCGTCACTGCGCGTTCAAAGCAGCGCATCACGTCGCGGGCCGAGCGTGGTACGTGGCGAGGGGTGGCGCTCGCATGGCGCTTGCCGTCCCAGTACTCCCCCCGCCGGACTTCCGGCACGGGGGACCCCACTCGCCACTCGGGGATGGGCTCGGCTGTCGCCGAGTAGGACGCTCGAGGCCGCCGCGGGGTTCCGGGGCGCCCCCAACAGCCCCTGCCCTTCTCCGAGTACGTACCCACCACGGTGGATATGACGCGTTGTCGAGTGCCCTCAGTCGACCGCAAATTGACGACTGAGGGACGTTTTTCAAGCCAACTTCCAACTACCATAGACACCAACAACCCCGTCTTCACAATGCTGGACACACCCCACGGCTACGTGTACATGTGGAGGCATTGATAGCGGCGCAGCTGGACATGGGGGTTTGCGATGCTATTGCGAGGAATGCGCTGTTTGATCAGTCGCGCAACCACACTCGACAAAAACCTTCGATTTACGACATTTAGTGCATCCACCGTGAGGGATGCAGGCTTGTGGCCGGATATGCCGCCGACCATGAGCGAAAGCCGCCGACCATGAGCGCCCCGCACCTGCCGAAAGTGGCCGGAATCGATCCAGCCGTTCCTGCACCGGCGCACACTGTCGCCCCCCATCTCCCCTCCGCCACCCCCCAGCCGGAGTCCGGGAGCCCCGCCGCCGCTGCTCAGGACCTCAGCCCCGTAGATCAACTCGCCGCTGTCCAGGACCGGCTCGCCGGCTGGATCTCCGACCTCACCACCCTGCACGAGCTCACCGAGCAGATGGCCCGGACTGCGTCCCTCGACGACGCGCTCCACGAACTGCTGCGCGCCGGAGCCGCTCTCGTCGGCGCCCAGCGCGGCATGATCGTCCTCGAACCCGCGGACGGCCGTGGCCCCGACACCACCGTCGGACTCGGCCTCGGCCGGGCCGACCTCGGCACGATCGAGACCATCCCGCGCAGCTCCGCCTCCTACGGCCGGATCCTCGACGGCCTCCCCGAGGAGGAGGGCGACAGCACCGCCCGGCTCGAGATCGCCCACCCGGACCTGCGGAACGAGCCGGCTCTCGACCCCCGTCACCGCGAGGTCGCCGCCCGTCTCGGCTACGCCGCCAGCTACGCGGTGCCGCTCGCGACCGACGAGGCGGGCCGGCTGGGCGCGGCGGTATGGCTCTACGACGAGCCGACCGAACCCGTCGACCGGCAGCGCCACCTGGTCGGCCTCTACACCCGCTTCGCCACCGAGCACCTCGCCCGCCACCTCGAGCTGTCCCGCGCCCGCACGGTCGCCGACACCCTCCGCGAGGAGCTGCTTCCCAGCCGGCTGCCGCGGATGGCCGGCGTCCGCCTCGCCGTACGGCACCGCACCGGCCCGCAGGGCGGCGGCGACTGGTACGACGCCCTGCCGCTGCCCGAGGGTGCGCTCGGCCTCGCCGTCGGCGGTGTCACCGGTTCCGGTCCGAGCGCCGTCGCCGCCATGGGACGGCTGCGCGCGTCCCTGCGCGCGTACGCGGTGATGGAGGGCGAGGATCCGGTCGCCGTGCTCTCCGACCTCGAACTGCTGCTGCGGCTGACCGAGCCCGCCCGTTCCGCGACCGCGCTCTTCGCGTACTGCGAGCCCGCGCTCAGAAGGCTGGTGCTGTCCGGCGCCGGGCACTGCCCGCCGCTGATCATCGGCGAGCAGCGGACCGAGTTCGTGGAGACCTCGCTGTCCGCGCCACTCGGGATGCTCTCCTGCTGGGAGGCGCCCAGCGTCGAGTTCGAGACCGTGTCCGGCGAGACCCTGCTGCTCTACAGCGACGGGTTGCTGCACCGCACGGGCGAGCCGATGGACCAGGCCTTCGCACTGCTGCACGCGGCAGCGGCGAGCGTGCCCAAATCCGTACGGGACGACCCGGACGCGATCGCCGACCACATGCTGAGCACGGTCCTGCCGGACGGCCGGGACACGGCGGACAGCCCGGAGGACGTCGTCCTGCTCGTCGTCCGGTTCGATTGAGGAATTTGCCCGCTTTTTCTGTATTTCAACGCCTTTGCCGTACCCCTCCCCGGGCGTCTTCCGTCCACCCATACGATGGATGGGGTCCCATTCGAGGAGGAAGTCGTGACCGAGCAGCCCGCGCCCGCGAACCCGGAAGGCGACGAGCCCATCAAGCAGCGGAAGAACGGCCTGTACCCAGGCCTCTCCGACGAGCTTGCCGAGAACATGAAGACCGGCTGGGCCGACACCGAGCTGCATGACCTGCAGCCCGTGGAACAGGCCCCGAACACCGCCCGCCGACGCGCCGCGCTCTCCGCCCGCTTCCCCGGCGAGCGTCTGGTGATTCCCGCCGGCAACCTCAAGACCCGGTCGAACGACACCGAGTACAGCTTCCGCGCCTCCACCGAGTACGTGCACCTGACCGGCGACCGGACCCAGGACGGCATCCTCGTACTGGAGCCCACCGCGGCCGGCCACGAGGCGACTCTCTATCTGCTGCCCCGCTCCGACCGCGAGAACGGCGAGTTCTGGCTCGACGGACAGGGCGAGCTGTGGGTCGGCCGCAGGCACAGCCTCGCCGAGGGCGAGCAGCTGCTGGGCCTGCCGTGCAAGGACGTCCGCACGGCCGCCTGCGAGCTGGAGGCCCTGGGCGGCCCGGTCCGTATCGTCCGCGGCCATGACGCCGGGCTGGAAGAGGCCCTGGCGTCCTCCCGCGGGACGAGCGGGACGGATGCGGATGGCGACGCGGCGGGCGACGCCGAGCGCGACGAGGAGCTGCGGGTCTTCCTCAGCGAGCTGCGCCTGGTCAAGGACGAGTTCGAGATCGGCCAGCTCCAAGCGGCCGTCGACTCGACCGTCCGCGGCTTCGAGGACGTCGTGAAGATCCTCGACAAGGCAGAGGCCACCTCGGAGCGCTATATTGAGGGAACGTTCTTCCTGCGCGCCCGCGTCGAGGGCAACGACATCGGCTACGGCTCCATCTGCGCCGCGGGCCCGCACGCCACCACCCTGCACTGGGTACGTAACGACGGTCCGGTCCGGTCCGGCGAGCTGCTGCTCCTCGACGCCGGGGTGGAGACCCACACTCTCTACACCGCCGACGTCACCCGGACCCTGCCCGTCAACGGCCGGTTCACCGAGCTCCAGCGCAAGATCTACGACGCGGTGTACGAGGCGCAGGAGGCGGGCATCGCGGCGGTCAAGCCGGGGGCGAAGTACCGCGACTTCCACGACGCCGCGCAGCGCGTGCTCGCCGGGAAGCTCGTCGAGTGGGGTCTGGTCGAGGGCCCGGTCGAGCGGGTACTGGAGCTCGGCCTGCAGCGTCGCTGGACGCTGCACGGCACCGGCCACATGCTCGGCCTGGATGTGCACGACTGCGCGGTGGCCCGTACGGAGACGTATGTGGAGGGCACGCTGGAGCCGGGCATGTGTCTGACCGTCGAGCCCGGCCTGTACTTCCAGGCGGACGACCTGACCGTGCCGGAGGAGTTCCGCGGCATCGGTGTCCGGATCGAGGACGACATCCTGGTCACCGAGGGAGGGAACCGGAACCTCTCGGCGGCGCTGCCGCGCGCCGCCGATGATGTCGAGTCCTGGATGGCGCGCCTCAAGAGCTGACGCGAGGGATTGCCGTACGGGAGCGGCGGGGCCTGCGCGGGCCCCGCCGCTTCCGCTTGCCGTACGCGCCGCGGTGGGCGGGGCCAGTTGTCATACACGTCGCGGTGGTGGGGCCGGGCCGCCGGGTCCGGCGTCAGGACGCCTTGAGCAGTGCGTCCTCACGCCACTTGAGGATCTTGTCGAAGCTCACGACCGCGCCCCGCCCCGGTCTGTTCCGGATGTCGACGTGGTCCGCGAGCGCCTCGATGAGAAAGAGGCCGCGCCCGTGTTCCGGCTGGGATTCCGCCGGTGCGAGGGCCGCGGGCTGCAGCGGCAGGGAGTTGCGGCGTACCACGCGTCCCACCGGAAAGCCGGGTCCCGAATCCGTGACCTCGATACGGCACTTGTCGCCGTCCAGGTAGGCGGTCACCCGATAGGCCTCGGACAGGCAGCCCGGCGCCGCGTCGCCACCGTGCTCGACCGCGTTCGCGCACGCCTCGGTGAGTGCGATCGACAGGTCGTAGGAGATGTCCGGGTCGACGCCCGCTGTCTCCATGGCGCCCAGCAGGAGCCGACGGGCGAGCGGAACGCTCGCAGCCTCGCGCCGCAAGTGGAGTGACCACCAGATGCTCATGCTCCAGCCTCCTGGCTGCGGCTCGACATACCGATACGTATTGCCGCGCGTACCCATCCGTAAGCGTGCGATTGCCGTGACTACGCTCATACGGCGGATGCGCGGTCGGTGGCCGCGGTGTAATGCGGGGTAACGCGGGCACGCGATGCGCTCTCGTATGCCCGCCCCTGCCGTAGGGAGACGGTGTGCCCGGTGGGATGATGGCGCGGCCATGTCTGCCCCCGTCGCGCGCGCCGGCGCCGATCTGCGACTGCTGAGGGCCGCGGTGTTCGCCGCGGTCTGCGTCGCGCTGTCCGCGGCCGGGCACATGCTCGCGTCCTGCGAGGGGGCTCCGCTCTGGACGCTGGGCTGCGGATTCGTCGCGGTTTTCGCCGTGTCCGCGCCGCTCGCCGGGCGGGAGTGCCGCCTCCCCGGGATCGCTGCCGGTCTGGCGGTGGGACAGCTTGCGCTGCACGCTCTCTTCGAGCTCGGGCAGCACGCCGCGACCGGCCCGGCTTCCCGCGGCCGGCCCTCGGACGGGACGTTGATCGCCTTGGCCGCCCGGCTGGTCTGCGCCGGCGACGGTGGCCCCGTACGGCTGTCCGCCGCCGAGGCCCGGCGGATCGTGGGCGCCTCCGGCATCGCCCCCCGCGGGCATCTGGCGCACGCGGGGGGCGCCCATGCGGCAGATGCCCATGCGGCAGGTGCCCATGCCGCGGGTTCCGGTGGACTGGACACGGGAGCAGTGCCGGCCTTCCCCTCTCTCGCCGACGCCCTTCTCCCCTCCCTGCCGATGCTGCTCGGCCATCTGCTGGCCGCGCTCGTACTCGGGCTGCTGCTGCGGCGCGGCGAGGCCGCGCTTTTCCGGCTCGTACGCCTGTCGGCGCGCGGCGTCGCGGAGGGGGCGCTCGTACGCTCCCTGCGCGCCGCCCTCGCGCTCGTACGTGCCCTGCGCGGCGGGCTGCCCGGGGCACCGCCGGCTCCGCTCCTTCGCGGGCGGTGCGGTCACGGGCGGGGCATGCCCCTGCCCAGCTCGCTGGTCCTGGAGCACTCCGTCAGCCGTCGGGGCCCGCCGCGCTTCGACCTCGCGGCCTAGGCGCAGCCGCCCGGCATCCGGCCCCTCCGGTGTCGGGGGGTCGACGCGTCACAGCCGCACGCGCGCCAACTCACCCGACTCATCAGCCTGGAGTGTCCGCAAACATGAACGTCTCTCGTCTCTCGCTCGTCGTCGGCGCCGCCGCCGGTACCGTCCTGCTGCTCGCCGGCCCGGCCTTCGCCCATGTCTCGGTGGAGCCCGGGGAGGCCGAGAAGGGCGGCTACGGCACCATCGCCTTCAAGGTCCCGAACGAGCGTGACAAGGCCTCGACCGTGAAGCTCGAGATCACCCTGCCGACCGACCACCCGCTGGCCTCGGTCATGCCGCAGCCGGTGCCGGGCTGGGACGTCAAGGTCACCGAGTCCAAGCTGGACAAGCCGCTGGAGATGCACGGCGAGAAGATCGACGAAGCCGTCACCAAGGTCACCTGGACCGGCGGCACGATCGAGCCGGGCAGCTTCCAGCAGTTCCCGCTCTCCGTCGGCCAGCTGCCGGAGGACGAGGACCAGCTGGTCTTCAAGGCCCTGCAGACGTACGACGACGACGAGATCGTGCGCTGGATCGAGGAGCCCAAGGAGGGCGGGGAGGAGCCGGAGAGCCCGGCGCCCGTCCTGAAGCTCACCGAGCCCGCTGAGGGCGCGGAGGGCCACTCCCACGGCGCCGCCGGCTCCTCGGACGACGCCAAGGACGGCCATGAGCACGGGGCCGAGGAGTCGGGGAAGTCCGGCGGAACCGAGGCCGCCGCGGCGGAGACCAGTGACACCACCGCGCGGGTGCTCGGGATCGTGGGGATCGTCGTCGGCGTCGTCGGTGCCGCGTTCGGCATCCTCGCCGGCCGCCGCCGCTCGTCCTGACGCGACTCCCCGTCCCTTACGAAACCCACCACACCTGGGGTATCTCTCCATGCGCAGAACCCGTGTGTCCACCGCCGCACTCACGGCGGTGGCAGCACTGACCCTGTCCGCGTGCGGAGGCGGCGACGACGGCAAACCCGCCGCCGATGTCGCCGCGCCCGCGCGGAAGGCCGCGACCGTACTCGACAATCCGATCGAGAAGCCCGACCTCGTCCTCACGGACACCAAGGGCAAGAAGTACGACCTGCTCGAGCAGACCAAGGGCCACCCGACCCTGCTGTACTTCGGCTACACCAACTGCCCGGACGCCTGCCCGTTCACGATGAGCAACATCGACATCGCCATGCGGAAGCTGTCGAAGGCGGAGCAGAAGGAACTGCGGGTCGTCTTCGTCACCTCCGACCCGCGGCAGGACACTCCCCGGCGGCTCGGCGAGTGGCTCGGGATGCAGAACAAGTCCTTCACGGGCCTCACCGGCGACTTCGACACCATCCAGGCGGGGGCCCGTACGCTCGGCATCTACCTCGACAAGCCGAAGAAGGAGAAGGGCGTCTGGGTGTCCTCGCACGGCACACAGGTCCTCGCCTTCTCCCCGAAGGACGACAAGGCCCACGTCCTGTACGGCAAGGACACCACCGCCGAGGACTACGGGAAAGACCTGCCGAAGATCATCAAGGGGGAGACGCCATGAGGCGCCGCAGGACCCCCGCCACCGTCCTGGCACTCACGGCAGGGCTCGCACTCGCCGGCTGCTCCTCCGGCGCCGACGCCGGCGCCGAGCTGAAAGCCGGGGACGGATACGTGCCGCAGCCGGTGACGGCCGACATGGCGAGCGGCTACCTGGTCGTGAAGAACACCGGGGACACCGCGGACAAGCTGACCTCAGTCACCAGCGACATCTCGGACGACGTGACGCTGCACAAGACCGTGGGCAGCACGATGCGCCCGGTGGAGACGCTCGAGATCCCGGCGAACGGGGAGCTCGAACTCGGCCGGGGCGGCAGTCACCTGATGTTGATGAAGCTCAAACACAAGCCCACCAAGGGCGAGAAGGTGTCCCTGGAACTCCGCTTCGCCACCACGGACCCGATCAAGCTCGACGTCCCCGTCGAGGCGGCCAACTACACGCCGAAGAAGTGAGGGACTGACGCCATGCCAGCCGCCGCCCCCTCCTTGGGACACCGGTCCGCGCGCTCCGCGGCCGTCACACTGCTGCTCCTCGCCGCAGCGCTGATCGGCTCGCTGCTCGCCGGCGCCTCCCCCGCCGCCGCGCACGCCGCACTGACGGGGAGCGACCCGAAGGAGGGGGCGGTGATCGGCAGTGCGCCGAAGGACGTCACCCTCACCTTCTCCGAGGGCGTCACCATGTCCGACGACTCGATCCGCGTGCTGGACCCGAAGGGCAAGCGAGTCGACACCGGCAGGCTTCTCGACCGGGGCGGCGGGAAGGTGGAGTACGGCGTCGGGCTGCGCTCCGGGCTGCCCGACGGCACCTTCACCGTCACGTGGCAGGCGGTCTCGGCCGACAGCCACCCGGTGGCGGGCGCGTTCACTTTCTCCATCGGCGCGCCCTCGAAGACCTCCGCCGCGGTGCCGGAGCAGCAGACCGGCGGAGGCCTCGTCGGGGCTCTGTACGGCATCGCGCGGTACGCCGCCTACGCCGGCTTCGTACTGCTGGTGGGAGGCAGCGCGTTCGTACTGGCCTGCTGGCCGGGCGGGGCGGCCGTACGGCCCCTTCAGCGGCATGTCGTCCATGGCTGGGTCGCCCTGACGGCCTCCACTATCGCGCTGCTGCTGCTCCGCAGCCCGTACACGGGTTCGGGGAAGCTCCTGGATGTCCTCGATCTGAGCGGGCTACGGGCGGTGCTGGAGACCAAGACGGGCGCGGCGCTGATCTCCCGGCTGTTGCTGCTCGCTGCCGCGGCGCTGTTCGTCGCGGTGCTCTTCGGCTCGTACGCGCGGCGCAAGGACCCGAAGGAGCGCAAGGACCTGGGCTTCGGACTGGGGGTCGGTGGGGCGGTCGTCGCGGCCGGGCTCGCCGCGACCTGGGCGCTCGCCGAGCACGCCTCGACCGGTCTCCAGCCGGGCGTGGCCATGCCCGTGGACATCCTCCATCTGCTGGCGGTCGCGGCCTGGCTGGGCGGCCTGGCCGCGCTGTTGATCTCTCTCTACCGGGCGCCGTCCATCGAACGGGCAGCGGTGCGCCGCTTCTCGCGGGTGGCGTTCGGCAGCGTGCTCGTGCTGACCGCGACCGGGCTGTACCAGTCATGGCGTCAGGTCGGCTCGTGGGACGCCCTGACCTCCACCTCGTACGGGCGGCTGCTGATCATCAAGGTCGGTCTGGTGGGGGTGATGGTCGGCATCGCCTGGATCTCGAGGCGCTGGACAGCGCGACTCTCGGCCGCCGGGGCATCCGACGTGGAGGCCGCGAAGGTCCTGGACTCGGCCACGGACGGGGAGTCGTCGAACGACGGGGGCCCGGCGGAGGACACGGAGCCGGTGGAGGACGTCGAGTCGGCGGAGGACGTCGAGTCGGCGGAGGAACTCGACGAGGAACCGGTCACCGTGCCGGCCGATCCGCGCCGGGCCGCCCAGCTGTCCCGGCAGCGGACCGCCCGGGCCACGGCGCGCGACAGGCGCATCCGCGACGCCGACCTGGAGCGCTCCGGGCTGCGCCGCTCCGTACTGGCCGAGGCGTCGGTCGCCGTCGTACTGCTGGCCGTGACCACTGGGCTGACGAGCACGGAGCCCGGGCGTACGGAGGAGACGGCACGGACCGCGAGCGGTGAGCCGGCGGTCCCGCCCATTCGCCGGGTCACGGCGAAGATCCCGTTCGACACCGGTGGCGAGGACGGAAAGGGCACCGCCCGGATCGCCCTCGACCCGGGCGTCACCGGCGGAAACACCCTCGACCTCAAGCTGACCCGGCCGAACGGCAGACCCCTGGACGTCCCCGAGGTGAAGGTCTCCTTCACGCTGAAGTCCAAGGACCTCGGGCCGCTTCCCGCGGAGACCGCGCGAGTCGAGACCGGCCACTGGGCGGCGAACGGCGTCCAGCTCCCGCTGGCGGGTGACTGGGAGGTGTCCGTGACCGTACGGACCTCCGACATCGACCAGGCGACCGAAACCAAGAAGATGAAGATCGGCTGATGAAGGACGACGACACCTCCAGGGACAGCTCCATGGGCAGCTTCGGGGACCTCTCCCGGCGGCGGCTGCTCGGCACCGTGGGCGCGGCCGGCGCCACGGGCCTCGCCGTGGGGGCGACAGGTGGCGCGATCGGCACCGCCGCTGCCCGGGGCGAGGGCGACACGGCCGCGCTGACCACGGTCGGCTCCACGGCCTTCGCCTTCCATGGCAAGCACCAGGCCGGCATCACCACTCCGCTGCAGGCCCATGGGCACCTCGCCGCCTTCGACCTCCTCCCCGCCACAGGCCGCAAAGCGGCAGCCGCGCTGCTGCGCCGCTGGTCGAGGACCGCGGAGGAACTGACAGCGGGCCGCGCGCCGGCGGACGACACCGGCGTCGCGCTCGACGCGGGTCCGTCGTCCCTGACCATCACCTTCGGCTTCGGGCGCACCTTCTTCGACCGTACGGGCCTGGAGAAGCGGCGCCCGGTGGAACTGGACCCGCTGCCGGACTTCTCCTCCGACGCGCTGGACGCGAAGCGCAGCGACGGAGACCTGTGGGTACAGATCGGCGCGAACGACGCCCTGGTCGCCTTCCACGCGCTGCGTGCGGTGCAGACGGCGGCGGCCGGCGCGGCCCGGCTGCGCTGGCAGATGAGCGGCTTCAACCGCGCGCCCGGAACCACGTCCCACCCGATGACGGCGCGCAACCTGATGGGCCAGGTCGACGGCACCAACAACCCGAAGCCCGCGGATGACGACTTCGACCGGCGGATCTTCGTGCCGGGCGGTGGCGCGTCCGACTGGATGGCGAACGGCTCGTACGCGGTCGTGCGACGTATCCGGATGCTTCTGGACGACTGGGAGAAGCTGCCGCTCAGCAAGCAGGAGAAGGTCATCGGGCGGCGGAAGTCCGACGGCGCCCCGCTGTCCGGTGGTACCGAGACGACGCCGGTGGACCTGGACAGAACCGACGCCTCGGGCAAGGTCGTGATCCCTGCGAACGCGCACGCCCGGATCTCGGCACCGGAGACGAACGGCGGGGCCGCCATGCTGCGCCGTCCTTTCTCCTTCCACGACGGCTTCGGCTCCGACGGGGTGCCGGACGCCGGGCTGCTGTTCATCTGCTGGCAGGCCGATCCGCTCACGGGCTTCGTACCGGTGCAGCGCAAGCTCGACCGGGGCGACGCGCTGTCGCCGTTCATCCGGCACGAGGCGAGCGGCCTGTTCGCGGTGCCGGGCGGCTGCGCGCCGGGCGAGTACGTGGGACAGCGGCTGCTGGAGGGCTGAGCGAGGCCCGGCACCGGCCACTCACTGAGACTCCGTGTGTCCCGGACCGGCGGCTCGGTATCGTGACGAGCACGGGATCGGGGTCCCCCCTGCCGAAGACCAGGGGATGGGCGGTCCCCCGGGACGCAAGGAGCCACGCACGATGTCGGCCAGTCGCTACACCTACCTCGGGCCCGCGGGCACCTTCACGGAGGCCGCGCTGCGGACCCTTCCGGAGGCCGCGACCCGCGAACTACTGCCGATGGTCTCCGTGCCTGCCGCTCTGGACGCCGTACGGTCCGGGGAGGCCGGCGGCGCGCTCGTGCCGATCGAGAACTCCGTCGAGGGCGGGGTCACCGCCACGCTCGACGAACTGGCCACCGGCGAACCGCTGATGATCTACCGCGAGGTGCTCCTGCCGATCGCCTTCGCTCTGCTCGTCCGTCCGGGGACCGCACTCTCGGACGTGAAGACCGTGACCGGCCACCCGGTCGCGCAGCCACAGGTACGCAACTGGCTCGCGGCGAACCTGCCGGACGCCCTGTGGGAGTCGGCGGCGTCGAACGCGGACGGTGCCCGGCTGGTGCAGGAGGGGCGCTACGACGCGGCGTTCGCGGGCGAGTTCGCCGCGCCGAAGTACGGACTGGAGCCGCTGGTCACCGATATTCACGACGCACAGAACGCGGCGACCCGCTTCGTGCTGGTCGGCCGGCCCGCCCGGCCCGCTGCCCGGACCGGCGCGGACAAGACGTCCGTCGTGATCTGGCTGGGTGACGACCACCCCGGTGCTCTGCTGGAGCTGCTCCAGGAGTATTCGGCGCGTGGCGTGAACCTGATGCGCATCGAGTCGCGGCCCACGGGCGAGGGGATCGGCCGTTACTGCTTCTCGGTGGACTGCGAGGGGCACATCACGGACCGCCGGGTGGGCGAGGCCCTGATGGGGCTGAAGCGGATCTGCCCGAAGGTCCGCTTCCTGGGTTCGTACCCGCGGGCCGGTACGGACCCGTCCGACGTACCGGCGCTGCGGCACGGGACCTCGGACCGCGAGTTCACGGCCGCCTCGGACTGGCTGACTCGATGCCTCGACGGCCGGGCGTGACCGCTCCCACCTGCGAGTGAAGTTATCCACGGAAGTTATCCACAGGGTCCGTTCTCGACCTGGGGACAAGTCGACACGGGAACACGACATGGTCGACAAATCGCTCACAGCGCCCACCTCGACCCACAGTGCGCCAGGCCACCCCTCGTCACCCCAATTCCATCGATCAACTCTTTGGGGGGAGTCATTCCCACCCGAATGAGTGTGTGAGAAGGGTTTGAGAGGGGAATTCATCGGCCAGCGCGCAGTCGGCAGAATGATCACTTCCGCTATCCACAGAACTTCCTCACAGCCTGTGGATAAAGGACCGGACCGCTTGCGCCCCTGTGGACAACTCGGCCGCCAACTCCCGCCACTCGCAAGGGAATCAGCCGAGGAAGATGACTTATCCGTCCCTTTTGGTCGCATATGTTGCCATTCATTGATCTCTTTCATTTCTAATCGGAATCTTCCAGTCAAAAAGGGCAAACTGCATGGGTCGGGATATCGGGTCGAGCACCGGCTGCGCACCCCGGTAGCCTGGTGGGGTGATTGACCTTCGTCTGCTCCGTGAGGACCCCGACCGTGTCCGCGCGTCCCAGCGCGCCCGTGGAGAGGACGTCGCGCTCGTCGACGCGCTGGTCTCCGCCGACGAGCGGCGCAGGTCCTCCAGCGTCCGCTTCGACGAGCTCCGAGCCGAGCAGAAGGCGCTCGGCAAACTCATCCCCAAGTCATCGGGCGACGAGAAGGCAGAGCTGCTGAAGAAGGCCGGCGAACTGTCGGCCGCGGTCAAGGCGGCCGACGCCGAGCAGGATGAGGCCGCGGAGGAGACCCAGCGCCTGGTGCTCCAGCTCGGCAATCTCGTGCACCCGGACGTCCCGGTGGGCGGCGAGGAGGACTTCACCGTCCTGGAGACCGTCGGCACTCCGCGCGACTTCGCGGGTGAGGGGTTCGAGCCGAAGGACCATCTGGAGCTCGGCCAGCTGCTCGGCGCGATCGACGTGGAACGTGGCGCCAAGGTCTCGGGCTCGCGCTTCTACTACCTGACCGGCGTGGGCGCGCTGCTGGAGCTCGCCCTGGTCAACGCCGCCATCGCGCAGGCCACCGCCGCCGGTTTTGTCCCCATGCTCACCCCCGCGCTGGTCAAGCCGCGCGCCATGGAGGGCACCGGCTTCCTCGGCCAGGCCGCGGAGAACGTCTACCACCTCGAGAAGGACGACTACTACCTGGTCGGCACCTCCGAGGTCCCGCTCGCCGCGTACCACATGGACGAGATCGTCGAGGCCGACAAGCTGCCGCTGCGCTACGCCGGCTTCTCGCCCTGCTTCCGCCGCGAGGCCGGCACGTACGGCAAGGACACCCGGGGCATCTTCCGTGTCCACCAGTTCGACAAGGTCGAGATGTTCTCCTACGTCGCACCGGAGGAGTCGGAGGCCGAGCACCAGCGGCTGCTCGACTGGGAGAAGCAGTGGCTGACCGGTCTGGAGCTGCCTTTCCAGGTGATCGACGTGGCCACCGGTGACCTGGGGTCCTCGGCCTCCCGCAAGTTCGACTGCGAGGCGTGGATCCCGGCCCAGGGCAAGTACCGCGAGCTGACCTCCGCCTCGAACTGCAATGAGTTCCAGGCACGGCGGCTCTCGGTGCGGATGCGCGACGGCAAGCATGTGCGTCCGCTGGCCACGCTCAACGGCACCCTGTGCGCGGTGCCCCGGACCATCGTCGCCCTGCTGGAGAACCACCAGCAGCCGGACGGCTCGGTGCGGGTCCCCGAGGTGCTCCGCCCGTACCTCGGCGGCCGTGAGCTGCTGGAGCCGGTCGGCAAGTGAGCTCCGGCGCCGGCTCCTCGCCCGTCCTCCCGTACCGACTGATCGCGACCGACCTCGACGGCACGCTGCTGCGCGCCGACGGCACGGTCTCGCAGCGCTCACGCGCGGCGCTCGCCGCGGCCGCGAAGGCGGGAGCCGCACACATCATCGTCACCGGACGTGCCGCGCCACGGGCACGGCACATCCTGGACGACCTCGGCTACCGGGGCCTGGCGGTGTGCGCACAGGGCGGTCAGGTCTACCACGCGGGGGAGAACCGGCTGCTGACGTCCGTGACACTCGACCGGAAGCTCGCCGGGCTGGCGCTGGCGAAGATCGAGGCGGAGACCGGCCCGCTCGCCGTGGCGGCGAACCGGGACGGCTTGGAGGGCGAGGTACTGGTCGGCCCGGGGTACCGGATGCAGAGCCCGTTGCCGGTCGTGCCCTACAAGGACCCGGCCGAGCTGTGGTCCGCCCCGCTGAGCAAGCTCTTCATCCAGCACCCCACCCTGGACGACGACGAACTCGCGCGGGTCGCCCTGGCGACCGCCGGAGATCTGGTGGGTGTGACGATGGCGGGCGAGGGCATCGTCGAACTCCTCCCGCTGGGCCTGACCAAGGCCACCGGTCTCCGGCTGGCGGCCCGGCGACTGGGTCTGAAGGCGGCCGACACGATCGCCTTCGGCGACATGCCCAATGACATCCCGATGTTCGGATGGGCCGCGCACGGCGTCGCCATGGCCAACGCACACCACGAACTGAAGGCCGTGGCGGACGAGGTCACCGCGTCCCATCAGGAGGACGGCATAGCGGCCGTCCTGGAGCGGCTCTTCCCCTCCTGAATCCGGGCGGTGCGCGCGCTGAAGCCGGGCGGTGCGTCAGGGGGATGCTCGTAGCGCCCTTGGAAACTCGCGTCGGCGGCCGAGATGCTACGCGCGCCGTTCCGCGGCGGCACGGGCGGCTGTACGGGTAGCGGCCTCGGCCTGGCGTCGGTATCAATGGCGTACGAACGTGTGCGCAACAGGGCGTGACGGTCCGCTTATCAGCTCGTTGTCCTGTGTGCGTGGAGGCAACTGGAGTTCGAGGCGTCGTAGAGCGTGTGAAGTGGCGGATTGCCGGGCGGCAGAACCGGTCATTGGGTGAGTGCACAGATGAGCAGCCTTCGCTCCTGGTCCCTGGATACGGGCGTTCCCACAACCGTTCCAGTAAGAGTGGAGGGCATTGAATTGCCACCCGAATCCGCCCTGCTCGAGTCGCGCGCGCTGCGCGACAGCGTCGCCGGGCACACGGACGCGCTCGACAAGGTCAAGGTCCTGGCGCTGCTGCCCGACGGGCTGCATGTCACGACACCGCCTACTTCGAGGTCGACGAACGCGTCATCAACAAACTGGTCCAACGCCACCGGACGGAGCTGGAGAACAACGGCTTCGTCATTCTGCGGGGCGCTGACCTCGAACAATTTAAGAGAGACAGCATGTCTCTCTATCCGGGGGAGGGTTCCGGGAGTTATCCACAGCCCCGCTCCAGCCTCGCGCTCTTCACCCGCAGGGCCGTCCTCAACGTCGCCATGCTTCTGCGGGACAGTGAGGTAGCCCGCCGCGTCCGGACATATCTCCTCGACGTCGAGGCGGGAGCCCGCTCTCGGCAGTGGGCTCCGCCGGCGGGCTACGTCTCCCTCGAGCAGCTCGTCACCGACACCGCCGCGCAAGCCGCCGAGCACGTCCTCGAAGGACCGATCGGCACTCGGCTGAGCACCGTCGAGGCCTGCCTCGGCGACGTCGGTGCATCGCTGCGCGAACTGGGACCGGTCATTGCCGGGATCTCGGTACGGCTGGAGCGCATCGATCACCGGCTCGACGCCACGAACCGCGTGGTCTGCGCCATGAGCGAGCGGCTGTGCGACCTGGGTGAGGACATGAAGGAAGTCCGCCAGAACGTAGCCGTACTCGGTCGGGACGTAGCGGTGCTGAAGAGCAGGTCCACCCAGGCGCACCGGCGCCGCAGGAGTGACGGCTAGGAAGTAGGAGGCGACAGGAGATGGACATCACCGCTCACGACGAAGCCACCGCGAAGGCGGTGATGGCCAAGCTGGA
>NZ_JBEXKU010000076.1:0-36121 GCF_040609575.1 Streptomyces sp. NPDC004647
CCTCATAAGCCGACGACTCACCCGAGAATCCACCCCGAACTGGCGCGACACCTGAACCTCGAACCAAACACTTCCGCCGGGACAAAACGCTCTTTCAGTAGGGTCGGGGACTGGCGCGGTGGCTGATGCTCCGTTTCCAGTCCCCGACCCTACTGAGATGTGGGGCTTCAGCGGGGAGCGGAAGGGCGTTCTTGACCTGGGCTTCTTGACTCAGCACCGTGTTGGAGTCCGGTACGGCGGACGATTGCGTCGCCGTCGGGCTGGCGGTCACGCCGGCCCGCCCTCCGCTTCCTCCTGACTTACCGTCATCCCCACCACCGCATGCCGTAAGAAGTCCTCCGCCATTGCTGCCGCCCCGAAAGCCCGCCAGATGCGGTGCACGCTGGTCGGTGAAATCCCGACCTGGCGGCCCAGTTCCCACTTCGACCAGTGCGTCACCCCCTGGGGGACCTCTTCGAGAGTGCGCACCGTGGCGGCGGCAGCCGTTCACACGACCTGTGAGACTTTGTAGGCGATTCCGCCTTCGATCAGGTATCCCGACCCTACGCAGACGATGTCGTTCAGCCATGCGTATCGCTTCGCCCCTGTTTCGAAGAGCGGATTCGTCCGGAAGTAGTAGCGGGCGGGGTCGACCTGGTGCCTCTTGACGGCATCGGCCATGTCGGCCCGCAGTTCGGGCGGGGTGACCCAGCGGCCACCGTAGGTCATGTGCAGCAGATCGTCATCGTCCGTGTGCAGTGTCAGCCGGACGTCCAGCGTCATCACTCCGTCGGGACGAAACAACGTCCAGTCGCCGCCGCCCGCCAGCACTTCGCCCCGTAGCCTCGGTCCCTCGAACGTCCCCCCGGCGGAGCCGAAAAGAACCCGTTGACCCAACGGGCCGTCGCCGATGTTCAGCCGCGGATTCAAATCGACGACCATGTCGAAGAGATGCGCCGTCTTGATCTCACCGACGTTCTTCACCCGTGGATCTGATGTCATGTCTTATCGCCTTCGATCGGTTTGACCTGAACGGTCGAGGACGGGGGATGCGGGCGGCGCGCCTCTCAGAAGCCTGGTTGCCGATGCCCATGCGGCAACGCCTCGGGATCCACGATGTCCCCGAACACCGTTCGCCTGACCGCGTCGGTCGAGACACCTGACTGGGCGCAGAGCGCCGACAGATCGAAGAAGAACCGCTCGCCGGCGATCAAGTCGTCCTTGAAGGCGAACTGAATGAACACCGGCAACTCGGCACGCCTCCCGTTGGGGACCACGCCGAACCGGTCGCCCGTCATGGTCATCCTCGCTGTCCCCCAGCAGATCAGTGTGTCGCCATTGTCTGCATGGCCCTGGAGGTCGATGCCGTAGTCCGGAAACGAGGCGAAGAACCTGATCAGAGCCTTCTCGTTCGCAGCCGGGCCGCAGGCCGTCGTCCCGAAGGCCGTAGCCTCCAGCACCATGTTCCGGTGAAAGAGCTCCATGGCCGCTGGCACGTCCTGCCGGCTCTTGGCGACGCCCAGCGCCTGCGCCAGTTCGAACATTCGATGGCCGTCCAATGTGCGCACACCCCCGGTTGCCTTGCGGACTTCCAAGCGCCCGAGACCCGAGTGCGCCAGAGACCGGAGTCCGCGATGAAGGGCGCTCAGGTGGCCGCCCAAACAAAACATACGGTCGGTCGTATGCTTAGGCAAGAGGTCTGGCAAGATGACGGCGATGAGCGAACCAGAGCAGGGGTCGGCTGCGGACGCAGTCGTCCGCCCAGGCGATGGCGATGACGCCGTCGCGGTGATTTCGGATCAGCGCCTGCTACGTGGCGCGCGGTCCAGGCGGACGATCGTCCGCCATGCCGTGGACGTGGCGTCGCTGGAAGGACTGGGCGGGCTCAGCCTCGGCCGACTGGCCACCGACCTCGGGATCAGCAAGAGCGGTGTCCAGACCCTCTTCGGGACGAAGGAGAACCTGCAGGCCGCCGCAGTCGAGTTGGCCCGTGACGTGTTCAACGACGCCGTCGTCCGCCCCGCTCGGACCGCGCCTCGTGGCGCGGCGCGAGTGCGCGCGCTGATCGAGCGGTGGATCGAGTACGCGGAGGTGCCGCTGTTCCCGGGAGGCTGCTTCTGGGCGGCGAATCTGGCCCACTTCGACAGCCGCCCCGGGCGGGTCCGTGACGCACTGTTCCGTTGCCAGCGGGACTGGCGTGACCTCATCGCCGCCGAGCTGCGACATGCCGCCGACGCCGGAGAGGTCGCCGAACTCGATGTCGACCTCGCGGCTTTCCAGATCGACGCGGTCCTCATCGCCGCGAACACCGCGTTGCGGTTCGGCGACGAAGAAGCCGAAGACGTAGTGGACAAGGTCCGCCGCGTGACCGAAGGGTTCCTCGCGCCTCCACGCTGATCCGTCGTCGCGGGCACCGCCCCGTGGGTCCGCCTCACCGACGCGTGAAGCGGCAAGAAGCAGTTCCCAGCTTGCCCTTGGTCCACGATCAGGCAGAGCAGCCGCCGCCGCGCTCGGCATCACCCGCTTGCACAACCTCACCCTCGCCGGACGGGCGGGGCGGCCCACTGCCGAGCGAACCACAGCCGCACCAACCCGGAGATCGTTTACGGTACAACCCTTAACGCCACGTTCCCAGGATGTTCCCAGCGAGCGTGAGGAAGGCCCTCTGGAAGATCATCCGGAGGGCCTTCCTCGTGCTCCGATGCAGGTCTCACAGGTGGGCACAGGCGGATTCGAACCACCGACATCTGCTTTGTAAGTTCAATCGCCGACTCGTACAGCCTGCAAGGACGCATCCCCGCGGGTGGCCCTCCGTCCTCTTCCGACCGACTCGATTCGTCATCGTCCGTCGGTGTTGATTTCACCTGGTGATGTCAACGCAGGGCCCAGCACCGCTTTAGGAGCGAGGTGGGGCAATCGCGCGGGTGACCTGGGTGTTCCTCGCCCGTGTCGGTTCTCGGTTCTGGGCCCGTCATGCCCTGGGGTTCCCCGTGGATCCCCCTCTGTCATGGCACGGATGTGGCACGCCGCATGTGCTGGTGCCCAGGCATCAGCGTGGACGGGGCGCACCCACTCCATCCGCGAGCTTCGGGCAATCACCGGCCGCCCGCGCAGCTGACCCGACCGAGTCCTGGCCGACAAGGCGACAGGCATCCACGGCGGCACGGACGGAGGACGAGATGTTGCTGCCCTGATCACTCGCGGAGAGGCTGAGCGGGACGTCACCGGGTCTCAGCGAGCGTGGACGGGACCGCGCCGGTCGTGGTGGACGGAAGGAGCGAGTGCGATGAGGGTCATGTTGAGAGCGCATTTGGACACACAGGTCTCGACTGAAGCAATCAAGAACGGCACACTGCCGAAGATCATGCAGTCGATGACGGAACGGCTCAAGCCGGAGGCGGCCTATTTCGGTCCCAGCGAGGGCGGGCGGTCCTGCACCTTCGTCTTCGACATGCAGGACAGTTCACATCTGCCCACCATCGCGGAGCCGCTCCTCGAGGGGCTCGGTGCGAGGATCGAGATTCAGCCGGTGATGAACAGCGAAGACCTGCAGAAGGGGCTTGCCGCGCTGCAGCAGGGATGACCTCTGCGGTCGCCCGCAACGCTCGGTCCGGTGACCCGAAGTCGCGATGCGCGCGTGAGAGCGGTTGGACCGTCTGGGTGCGAGCGTGCCCAGCCCATGCGGTCGGTGGAGCGGTTTTGAGTGGGAGCTGCCATGGGGCGAGTCGGGTTCTGGCCTGTGGCACACCAACTTCGGCGGACGTTGTCCACGCTCGCTGCCGGCCGCCGTAGTTCCCCGTGAGTCTCCGCCCGATTTGGCGCGGTTGTGGCACGGGGCAGCGAAGGTCGGCGGAGCGGCTTTGGCCGGTGTGCCAAGTACGAGGTTCACGTACGGCTGTACTTGGTGCCCACGCTCGGCGCGAAGCGGCTGGAATCCCTGAGCGTCGGCGACGTGCGGCGCTTCCTGATCCAGCTGGAGACACCGCGGCCACTGCCAAGGAATCGCACCGCGTCTTACGAACAGCTCTCAACGCGGCTTGCCGGGAAGAGCTGATCGCGCGGAACGTCGTCGCCCTGGTCGAGCCGCCGTCGCCGGAATCCCGCGACCTCTCCCCCTGGTCGCTGGACGAGACCTTGGCTTTCCTGGCCGCCTCTCGGCGCGACCCGCTGTACGCGGCCTTCGTCATTGCCATCGTCCTCGGCTTCCGCCGGGGTGAGATCGTCGGACTCCGGTGGTCGGATGTGGACCTGGACAAGCGGGAGATCCGCGTACGGAAGCAGCGGCAGCGGGTCGGCGGCGAGGCGTACGAGGATGACCCCAAGGGGCGCCGTCGTCGCCAGACTCTCCCCTTGCCGGTGATGTGCCTCGCCCCGCTCCGGTGGCAGCGGCTTCGGCAGGCCGCGATGCGCGAGCGCGCTGGGGAGTCCTGGGAAGAGACCGGCTACGTCTTCACCACGCGCACGGGGCGACCGATCGAGCCGCGCAACCTGTACCGCTCGTTCACCCGCGTCGCCCAGACCGCCGGCCTTCGCGTCATCCGGCTGCACGACGCCCGGCACGGCTGCGCGACGCTCCTCACCGCAGCCGGGGTTGCTCCCCGCGTCGTGATGGAGATCCTCGGGCACAGCCAGATCGCTGTGACCATGAACGTGTACACGCACGTCGTCCAGGACACGCAGCGTGAGGCCGTAAGCCACATGGACCGGCTGCTGAAGCGCCGTCCCGACTCCGGCTGACCACCACCGTTGATGTCAGATCTGGATGTCAAAGACCCCCAACCATGATCGGTTGGGGGTCTTCAGCTGGTGGGCACAACAGGATTTGAACCTGTGACATCTGCTTTGTAAGAGCAGCGCTCTACCGCTGAGCTATGCGCCCTGGGATGAGCTGACAGACTACATGGCTCGCCTGGTCAGGCCGCAAACCCGTGCTGAAGGTTCAGCCGGGGGATAACCCCACCGAGGATTGGGTGGGTCGCTGGATCCCGGAGGGGGGTGGGGATTCGTACCGTCGGAGTGCACTCGTCCCTTGTCGGTGGAAACGACCCCCGGGAGATCACCGTGGCTCTCCGCACCCGTACGATCCTCGCCTCCGGCGGGGTCCTGGTCCTCGCTGCCGTTACGACCGGATGTGGCGGCGCCGAGGCCGCGGAGGACCGCGCGCCCGAGCACCGCGCCTTCGCGTTCAGTGGGAGGACGCTGACCGTCGACACCGAGAATTCCGATATCGAGCTGGTACCTGCCGATGTCGAGAAAGTCGAGGTAACCCGGTGGTTCAGCGGGTGGACCGCGGTCGGTGGGGACGTGGAGCAGACGTGGGAGATGAAGGGCGACACGCTGCGGCTCGAGGTCGGCTGCGGCGGGCTGATCAACAACTGCGACGCGCGTCACCGCGTGGAGGTGCCCCGCGGCGTGGCCGTAACCGTCGAGGACGACAACGGCACCGTACGGGCCAGCGGCTTCGACACCGGGCTGAAGCTCAGCTCCGGGAACGGGACCGTACGGGTCGAGGACAGCCGCGGGCCACTCGAGCTCAGCAGCGACAACGGCCAGGTCACAGCCACCGGCGTCGCCTCGCGCCGAGTGTCGGCGGACTCCGACAACGGCGAGGTGCAGCTCGCCTTCACCCAGGTGCCCGACCAGGTGGAGACCACCAGCGACAACGGCGAGATCCATATCGAGCTACCGCGCGCCTCGTACAGGGTCGAGGCGCAGTCCTCGAACGGCGAGACCGATGTGGGCGTGCCGCAGGACGATCGGAGCGGTCACAGCGTCACGGCCCACAGCGACAACGGCGAAGTCACCCTCCGAACCGCGAACTAACCGGCTCGTGTGTTCGTCCCTACCTGGTGGGAGAATGACACCGGGTCCGGGGCGAGCACAGCACGGGAGAGGGATGTGACGGCGACACACGCGCAGCCGTATGCGCAGCGAGCACGCCGTGATCGTCGTCGTACCGCCGGAGGTCCTGCCGTCCCGAGCCCCGCCCTCGACGTGCTCGCTCTCGTGCTCCTGCCGCTCTTCGCCGCCGCCGTCGCCGCGCCCGCCGCATTCGCCGGGGGCGGCACCCGCCGCTGGTGGGGCCGCGGCGAGAGCCAGCGCGCCGATGCCCAGGCCGCCAAGGACGCGGCGGCCGCGGCCTTCTACGAGCTCGACACCGCCCAGCGCGATCTGCGGATCTCCATCGAGACGATCACAGCGGTGGACTCCTCGCCGGCCGCGCGCAGAGCCGGCGAGGACTTCCAGGCGCTGGGGCGGCGCATCGACGAGGTCAGCCACAGCTACATCACCGCCGTCGACTCCCACGACCTGGACCGCGACGGTCTCGAGGCGGCCGCCGCCTCCCGGGCCCGTACGGAGCTGGAGCGGGCCAAGATCGAGCTGGAACGGGTCAAGGACGAGCTCGACCGCTACGCCCAGGGGCTCGGCCCGCTGCTGCAGAAGGCGGAGACGCAGCTCGCCCGACTCGCCCCCGCCGTCGAACGGGCCCGGCAGGCGCTGCTCGCCGCGACCAACGCGCTGGACGCCGTACGAGCCGACGGACTGCGGGCGGACGACCTCGCGGCCCGGCTCGCCGCCCTCTCCCCCGAGCTGACCAAGCTCAACCAGGGAGCCGGCCGGCACGGCGTACAGGAGACGATCCGGCGCGCGGACGAGGTACTGCGCGAGGCGGAGGCGGTACGGCACGAGGCCGAGCTGCTGCCGGAGAAGGCCGCCGAGATCGACCGGCGGCTGGTTTCGCTGCGTACCCGCGCCCAGGCGCTGACGACCCGGTCCGCCGGGGTCGAGCCGGTTCTCAGCGAGCTGCGCCGCCGTTACAGCGCCGCGTGCTGGCAGGACCTCCAGCCCGTGCCGGAGCAGGCCGCCCGGTCCGTCGCGCAGGCGGAGGAGAAGCTCAAGGAGGCGCAGGCGGCGCGCGACGAGCAGCGTTGGCCGGACGCGACATCGCAGCTGAGTACGGTCCGGGCGCTGCTGAACACGACGGACGAGGCCGTGTCGGCGGCCGGTGACCGGCTGCGGCGGCTCGACGAGGTCTCCTTCGACCCGTCGAAGGAGATCGACCGGACGCGGTTCGCGATCCGCGACGCACAGCGGCTGGCCATGGCCGGGCGCAACACGCCGGACCCGCGCCACGCCCGGCCGCTGGACCACGCGGTGACGGCGCTGGAGCACGCCGTGGAGAGTCTGGACGGCCGGCACCCCGACTACTGGCACTTTCTGACCGAGACGGAAGCGGTACGGCAGACGGTGGCGCGGGTGGTCGCCGAGATCCGCGAGGAGCGCGGCGGGGGCTCGTAGAGCACTCGCACGGCACGTCTCACTCGCGCTCGCACGGCGCCCCTACCGGCCCGGCACCGGCGCGGGCGCGGGCGTGGGGCGGGTCGTGCGGTCGTCACTTGGGTAACTCGAGCAACTCGGGCACCACCGTGGCGACGGAGCTCGTACAGCCCTCGCTCTGGAGCAGCACGCAGTCACGTTCCCTCCCGACGCCGCGCGCGCCGCTGGCGGTTCACCAGCGCCCGGCGGATGCTGGAAGGGCGTAAGGCCTCGCTCGCACCTCGAAGGAGGCCGGAGAGAGATGGCCACCAGCCACGCCGTCCGGGACAGGCACGCCGCCCCCCGCCGCAGACACATCCGCCTCGATGAACATCTGCCGGTCGACCATCGGCTCAGCAAGGTGTACCGGGTCGGTGCGGGCCTCATGGGACTGGTGCTGCTCGTCTTCGGGATCATCGGGCTCACGGGCAACATCGGAGTCTTCGACACCCAGGGTGACGAGGTCGCCGGGCTCAACACGAACGGTGCGCTGAGCGTGCTGTCGATCGTCGTCGGGCTGCTGCTCTTCGTCGGGATGGTCATCGGGGGGAACTTCGCCTCGACGCTGAACATCGTGGTCAGCATCGGCTTCCTGCTCAGCGGGTTCGTCAATCTCGCGCTGCTGGAGACCGGCTTCAACTTCCTGGCGTTCCGTATCCAGAACGTCCTGTTCAGCTTCGCCGTCGGCATCATGCTGATGATCTTCGGGATGTACGGGCGGGTGAGCGCGACGTTGCCGCACGACAACCCGTACTGGCAGGCCCGTCACCCCGACGAGGCGGCGCGGGAGCGAGCGGCGCTCCAGGCCAGGGCGAGACGGCTGAGTATCCAGGCGCGGCAAGGGAAGCAAGGGAGGGGTGCCGGGCCGTCGGCCGGAATCGTCGGTCGCGAGGGGCGTGTACGGCAGGGGAACCACGTACGCCAGAGGGGGCGGGGCCGGTAGGCGCTGGGCCGTGAGCGGCGGGCGTGGGGCGCCGGGCTGCCGTGCCGTAGCCGCGGGCGCCCCCCACGAGCGGCACTGCGACAGGCGCAGGACAGCACGGGCCTGACAAGCGCACGGGCGTGAACAGCGCACCGGCCCACTACCGCAGGGGCACTTGGCCGCGGCGGCCTATACCCTGTCGCCATGCCCCGTTACGAGTACCGCTGCCGGTCCTGCGGCACCACCTTCGAGCTGAACCGCCCGATGGCCGAGTCCTCCGCTCCCGCCGCGTGCCCGGAGGGCCACGACGACACCGTCAAACTGCTGTCCGCAGTCGCGGTGGGCGGCACGGCTGCGCCGACAGCGGGCGGCGGGGGCGGCGGCGGAGGTTGCTGCGGAGGCGGTTGCTGCGGCTGACGTCGCCGCCACCGACAGCAGTGCACCGAACCGCACTGCCCCGCAATGCACCGCACTGCCCCGCACAGAGTGCAGCTGCGCCCCACCCCGCTCCCAGCAACGGCGACGCCGCATCAACAGCACCACCACCGGCGCCGCTGCGACCGACCGACCGGCCCCGCCGCTCAGCGCTTGCGTGACAGCGTCAGGCCGTCGGCGACCGTGAGCATCACCGACTCCATCCTCCCGTCGGCCGACACATGTTCGTTGAACGACCTGATCGCGGCAGCAGCACCGGTCGCGCCCGGGTCGGGGACCCGGCCGTGCATGAAGACGTTGTCCACGACGATCAGCCCGCCCGTCCGCATCCGCGGCACCAGTTCCTCCCAGTACGCGATGTAGTTCTCCTTGTCCGCGTCGAGGAACGCCAAGTCGACGTGCGGCTCCGCCGGCATCGCCCGCAGCGTGTCCAGCGCCAGGCCGATACGGAGCTCGATCCGGTCGGCGACGCCCGCCCGCGCCCAGGCCTCCCGCCCGTACGCCGTCCACTCCTCGGAGATGTCGCAGGCGATCAGCTTGCCGTCGGCGGGCAGCGCCTGCGCCATGGAGAGTGCCGACAGGCCTGTGAACGTTCCGACCTCGACGATGTGCCGGGCGGCGGTCAGCCGTACCAGGAACGCCAGGAGCGGCGCCTGCTCCTCCGCGACCTGTATCCCGGCCTGTCCCGGCAGCTTCGCGCGCGTGGTCTCGATGAGCCGGCGCTGTACCGCGTCGAGTTGCGGGTTGTGCGCCAGGACGTACTCGTAGAGCTCGGGGGTGATCGGACTGCTCTTGGTCGTGTGTTCGATGTGTGGCTCCGCCATGACTGCCATCCTGGCTCAGCCCGCTGCGGCCCGCAGCATCAACCGCAGGATCTCCTCCCCCGCCGCCGCGCCGCACTCGGCCGTGGCCGTCACATGCGGCGCGAGCCAGCCCGTATCGGCGAGCTCGCCGTGGCCGGGCCGCCATCCGCGGTGCGCGGCCAGCAGCAGGTCGGCGTCCAGCAGCGAGTCCCCGGCCGCGAGGGCGTCGGTCGCGCCGGTACGACGCACCACCTCGGCCAGAGCGGCGCTCTTGGTGAGCGGCTTCGGGACCGCGTAGATCTTCCGGCCCTGCAGCGACACCGTCCAGCCCCGGTCCTCCGCCCAGGCCGCGAGGTCCTTGACCCAGCTGTCGGGGAGCAGTTCCCGGTCCACGACGAGGTAGGCGAAGAGGTCCTCGGCGATCCGCTCCTTCAGCAGCCAGGCCGGGTCCGCGGTCCGCACGAGGTGCTCGCGTACCTCGGTGAGCGGCGCGCAGCCGGTCTCCAGCGTGTCGCGGACGTGAGCCTGCCAGTCGGGGTCGGACTCCCCGTCGACGAGGATGTGCCCGCCGTTGGCACAGATCGCGAAGCGCGGCGCCGGTCCGGGAAGGTGGATACGACCGTACTGCTCGCGCGTACGGGTGGTGGTGGGTACGAAGACGGTGGTGGACGCCAGTTGGGTGAGCAGTGCGGCGGCCGTCTCGGTCATGAACGAGAGCGGCTTGCGTTCGTACACCTCGACGCAGAGCAGCCGGGGCGCGTGCCTGTCGGGCATGTCCAGGGCGAGGGCGGCCGCGGAGTAGATGAGGGTGCGGTCGAGGTCGCTCGCGACGACAACGGAGGCCGGGCCCGCGGCCAGGGGCGCGGGCTCCGGCGCAGACGTCGGCACGGGCACGTGCTCGGGCCCATGCACGGGCGCCGACTTGGGGTTGGGCCCGGGCGCGGTCACTGGGCAGCCACCGCCCTGCCGTCGGCGCCGGTCGCACCACGCGTGTAGCGCGGATGGATGAGCCCGACGCAGGTGTACGGCAGCCCGTCGACCTCCTCGACCGGTACGCCCCGCTGCTCGGCCAGCAGCCGTACGTGGTCGAGGTCGGCCCCCGCCCCCCGCCTCGCGAGGATCCGCCAGGGGACACGGCGCAGCAGCACGCGGGTCGTCTCGCCGACCCCCGGCTTGACGAGATTCACGTCGTGGATGCCGTACTCCTCGCTGATCCGCTCGACGGCCGCCCACCCCTCCCATGTGGGCGAACGGTCCGCGGCCAGCAGCTCCTTGACGTCCACGGCGACATCGTCCGCGACATCGTCGAAGCGGGCGGCGACGGTGTCGATGAAGAGCCCGGAGACATCCGTGCCCGCCAGCTCGCGGTAGAACTTCGCGCCGTGGAAGTCGTCGGGCCCGACGAGGTCGGCGCGCAGCACGGTCCGCGAAATCAGTCCGGAGACGGTGGAGTTGAGACAGGCGGAGGGGATGAGGAAGTCCTCGCGGGTGCCGTACGTACGGACGCAGCCGCCCGGGTCGGCGAGCACCGCGATCTCCGGGTCGAATCCGGGGAACGGCATGACCGCATCGGCCAGTTCGCGGGTGATCGCGCCCTTGCCGGTCCAGCCGTCGACGAAGACGACGTCGGCCGGGTCGTGGTGGTCGGCGAGCCAGCGCAGGGCGGCGGTGTCGATGCCGCGGCCGCGGACGATGGAGATGGCGTAGTGGGGAAGCTCCAGGCCGTGTGCGTGCTGGGCCCAGCGGCGCATCAGGATGCCGATGGGCGTGCCCGCACGGGCGAGCGAGACGAGGACCGGGCGGCGTTCCCCGCTCCCTGACGCGCCGCGCTCGGCGAGGACGGTCTCGGTGACGGTCCCCACGGCCCGCGCGATTCGGGCGGCGGAGGTGTCGAGCGCCGCCCGGAACAGCTCCTGGTACTGCTCGCTGGGCTGGTACTCGACGGGCAGCGACTCGGCGTAGTGCGCGCCGCCGCGCTGTACGGCCTCCTCCCGCTCCTCGGTCGGGGCCTCGAGCCGGACCTCGGAGAAGTCCTGGAGCAGCCATCCGACCTCGTCGGGCGCGTAGGAGGAGAACGCGGGTCCGCGCAGGGGCTCGGGGGGCGTGGGGGGCACCTGCCGATCGGGGACGTACGAAGGCACGACGGCGAGCACTACGCGGCCGGTGTGCGCGGCGAGCTGCGCCAGCAACCCGCCGGGGGCGTGGAGTTCGGCGGTGTCGGCGGCGGAGTCGACGACGGCGACAACCGCGTCGAACCGGCGGGCCGGGTCGGTACCGGGAGCGACGTTGTACGCGTACCGCTCCCCGGGGCCGTCGGCGGGCGTGTCGTGCGCGGGGAAGGACAGCCGCGTGCGGATGGCGTAGCCGGGGTCGTCGACGGGGAGCACGGGTGAGCGCGTGGTGGTCGAGTAGTGCACCTCGAAGCCCGGGTGCGCGTAAGGGGCTGAGTCCGGAGGCCGCCTGGTATCCACGGTCGAGCCCGCATCCGCCACCGACCCTGCGTGCACCTCCGGGGTCGGGTCGGCGTCCAACTCCGCGACCGACCCCGGGTGTCCGTCCGCGTCCCCGTGGGCGACCCCGTGTATGACCCCGTGCGTGTGCAGTTCCGCGTTCAGTGCCTGGGCGAGCCGCAGCGGCACGTACATCAGCTCCTCGAAGCCGAGGACCAGCACACGCGGGGCGGCTTCCGGCCGGCCGCCCTTGTGCTTCCGCTCAGGCCGCCCGGGTTCGAGCCGATTCGTGCCGCTTTCAGCCTGCGCTGCCCACATCGGGTCGTCCCGTCCCTGCCGGAGAGCGGCCGCGACACGGCGTGCCATACGCGGCAGCGCCGCCTCCAGAGCGGTCCTGTGCACCGGGGTGAAACCGTGCCGGCCGCCGTCGGGCAGCCCATCCGGCCAGCCGAGGTCGACGCGCACGAGGTCCGCGCCCGTCCCGTGGGTGCCCGCCCCGGCCTCGTTCCCGCCCCGGGCCCCGACCCCGACGTCGTTCCCGACCCCGGCCGCCCCGGCCCGGATCTCGTTCCCGACCTCGACCCCGAGCCCAGCATCCGTCCCAAGCCCGGCGCCGATGGCCTCATGCTCCGCCACCAGCTCCTGACCACGGCCCAGCACATCGAGGGGCAGCCGCACCGTTCCGACCGCCAGGGCGACCAGGTCGACGCGCGCGCCGAGCTCCGTCGCGAAGTTCTCCAGAGCCGACCGGTCCTCCTCGGACCGCATGTCGACGAGGGTCACCACCACGTACCGGTCGCGCGGGTACCGGCTGTGCAGGTCCCTGATCGTGTTGCGGATGGTGCTGCCCGTCGAGAACTCGTCGTCGACCAGCACGAGCGGGCCGCCCCCGGCCAGCAGCCCGGCGTCCTCCGGCAGGAGCAGATGCGAGGTCGCGTGGCTGTGGGACTCCTCGAACCCCCCCGCCGGGTCGATGCCGGGAACCGGCCGCCGCGTGGAGTGGAGATACGGGGCGAGCGCCAGGCCGTCCGCGACGCTGTGGCCGAGCCCTGTGGCCGTCTCCGCGTAGCCGAGGACGACGGCCCGCGCGGCCGCCTCGTCGCCCAGCAGCTCCCGCACCCGCTCGCCCAGCCGCAGCCCCGCTCCGTATACGGTTTCCGGCCGCTGCGGCACATGCTTGCCGAGCACGTTCGACACCAGGAGATGGGCCCGCTTGGGGTTCCGGCGCAGCGCCAGCCCGAGCATTTCGGTCAGCTGCTCATCGCCGGCGAGCCCGACATCCAGCCGGTCCGCGACCCACTGTCCCGACCACACCATGCTGCGCTTCTCTCTCATCCCGCTCACTTCGTGCGACTGCACTAGGACTGTCTCTCGATCCGGCTTCTCTTGCTCCGGCTGTGCCTGCTCCCGCTCGGGCTCCACCTGCCCCGGCCCGGGATCGCCCGGGATCAACGGCCCCGGAATCACCTGCTCCGGCCCGGCATCACGGCTCCGGCTCCACCCGCCCCGGTATCGCTCCGCCTACTGCTCATTTCAGCACTGCTCACTTCAGCCCGGCCGCGAGCAGTTCGACAAAGCTCACGTCCTCCCGGGCGACACCGAAGACCTCGGCCCGCAGCAGAGTGCGCTCCGCCCACGCCCGGTGCGGCTTCACCTCGTTCATTTTGTTGGTGTAGGCGGAGCGCAGCACTCCGCCACCACAACGCTCCGGTTTCAGTATGTCCGCAGCGTCCGTGAACTCCTCGTGGCTGACCACTGACAGTGCGTGCACGGGCGCCACGTGGGAGGGGTGGATGCAGGTCTTGCCCTGCAGGCCGTTCGCCCGGTCCAGCTCGATCTCGCGCAGCAGGCCGTCCATGTCGTGCTCGATGAGCGCGGTACGCAGCTCCTCGGCCCGCCCGGTGAAAGGGCTGCGCCGCAGCTGCGGCTTGAAGATCCGCTCCTGGAGCCGGAAGTACTCCCACACCGGCCCGGTCACGGTGTAGCCGGTACCGTCCGCCCTCCCCAGCGTGTTCACCACGTCCGCGATCACGGAGGCGACGATCTGGACGTCGTATGCCGTCATCTCGGGCGACCGGCGCAGCCCGTAGGCCGAGCAGAAGTCGGTCACGCCCAGCCGCAGCGCCAGCACCCGCTCGCGGTACTTGTCGACGGTCCGCCTGATACCGCCGAGCGTCTCGGCGCGGCTCTCCAGGTGCAGCAGTTCCGGTGATTCGAGGACGGGCATGGCGTAGAGCCGGCGTGCGCCTACGGCTTCTGCCGCGGTCAGCGCCTCGAGGAACGGCACTCCGCGTTCCTCCGTGAACTTCGGCACCACGAATCCGGACAGCAGTCCCACAGCCGGGCCGAACCGTTTCACCAGGTCCGGAATCTGCTCCGGCTCGCGAACCCGTACGAAGAGCAGGGGCAGGTCGCCACCGCGCCGTTCGAGGTCGGCGAACTGCCGGACCAGGTTCTCCTCCGCGTCGGCGACATCGGCGTCATCGATGGAGTCCTCGAGGCACAGCACCATGGACACCACTCCACGAGCCGCCAGCTTGCGCACGTCGTCAGCCAGCCCCGGCCGGGTGGCGGGGCTGTAGAGCGTGGCGCCGAGGCCGACGGCGAGCGTGCGGGCCGGGGAATCCGCCGTGAATTCGGCCGGTTCCCGATGGAACAGGCTCTCCCGGACATCGGGCGGGACATGCCCGAAATGACGCATAGGACTCCCCGTGGGGCTGGTGGTGCGATGACTCGATCTGGCCGGTAATCGTACGTGCAGGCAGTGGTCAAGGGTTCCCCAAGTGCATGAAAATCAAGTAACCCGTTCGAGTCACTGAGGTTCCCCGGGCCGGACGGCAGGGTCGTGTGCCCGGCATTCGCGGGCGCTCCCGGCGCCCCCGCGTTGTCCCCGCCACCGCAGGGAGGGCAGGATTGCCGCCATGACGCACACGATGCTGAAGGGATCGAACATCCCTCTGGAGGCCACCGCCGTACGAGCTGTACTGCGCTGGACCCCCGGCTCGGAGGTGCCCGACGTGGACGCGTCGGCGCTGCTGTTGGGGCCGGACGGCCGTGTGCGATCGGACGAGGACTTCATCTTCTACAACCAGCCGCGCCACCCTTCGGGCCTGGTCCGGCATCTGCCGAAGAAGCGGCTGGCCGGGGGGCTGACGGACACGGTCGAGGTCGAGCTGGCCGCGCTGGAGCCCTCGGTGGACCGGGTCGTGCTCGCGGCGTCGGCGGACGGCGGCGCCTTCGGACTCGTACCGGACCTGTGCGTGGTGCTGTACGACGCGGGGCCCGGCCCGGCGACGGACCCGGCGACCGGTGGCAGCGAGCCGATCGCGACATTCGACGTACGGCCTGAGACCGGCGACGAGACGGCCCTGATCTGCGGCGAGCTGTACCGGCGCGGCGACGGGTGGAAGTTCCGGGCGCTGGGTCAGGGGTACGCGACCGGACTGGTCGGCCTGGCCACCGAGTTCGGCATCTCCGTGGACGAGGGCGATGCTGCAGAAGGCGATCCGGAATCCCGGCCGCAGCCCCAGCTCCGGCGAGAGGCCCAGCAGGGGCAGCAGGGGCAGCCGCAACCGGAGCCCTGGCCGCAGCCCGAGCCGACCCGCTCACCGGATGCGGCGACCCAGCCCGTCCAACCGGGCTACGGCTATCCCCCGCCGGCCGCCCATCCCGCTGAGCCCACACAGCCCGTCCAACCCGCCTACGGCTACCCGCAGCACGCGGCGTACGGATATCCGAACCAGCCGCAGCCCGGCCCCGCGGTGCCGGACCCGGCGACCGGGCACCAGCACGGGTTCGGTCCGACCGCACTGCCGCCGCAGGGGCCACAGTTCCAGAAGAACCGCTGAGCCGTCGTGCGCAGAACCACTGAGCGGGCACAGAAGCGCTGAGACGCCCCCGGAACGCTGAGATGCCCCGAAACCCTGAGCCCACCAGAACCGCTGAGCCGGCCCGGAACCGAGCAACCAACAGCCCACCGCTCAGTCGACGACTCAGCGCTCAACAGCCCCCGGACTCCCCGGACTCCCCAGAACCCGCGTTCAGACGTTGGCCTTCTTGAACCCGCGACCCCACTGGAGCCCCCAGCCGTAGAGCCGATCGAGCTCCGCCTGGAAGCCGTAGACGTACTTCACCTCGCGCCGCACCATCAACTCGCCCTTGACGTTCTCGATCATCACCACGGCACAGGAGCGGGCCTGCGGTGCCCGCTCGTCGAGCCCGATCTCCACCCGCGGGCCGTTGCTCGGGAAGAGCGTGACGACGGCGTGCGTACGGTCGAAGGCCGGTGTGCCGTCGTAGATATAGACGAAGATCAGCAGCCGCTTGATGTCGTCACGGTGGTCGAGGTTGATGTAGATCGTCTCACCGGACGCCGAGCCGAACCGGTCGTCCCCGCTGAGCTTCACATACGGCGGGGAGTTGATGTCGCCGAGGAAGTTGCCGAGTGGCTGGACTACGCCCTTGGTGCCGTCCTTGAGCTCGTACAAGCACGCCAGGTCAAGGTCGATCTGCACCACGGCGGGCCCCTGTGCCTGCACCACCTCGGGCTTGAAGAGCTTGAACGGATGCCGCAGCAGATCGCCGCTGCGCCCGGTGCGGCCCCCGATGTCCGAAGTCCGCATCCGCCAGGACAGATTGACGCGCAGATTGCCGGTGGCCGCACCCTGCTTGGTGAGCGACACCGTCGGATGGCGTTTCGTCAGCTCGATCGCGTTCGACGCGGCGCTGCCACTGTCGAACCCCTGCTGCCCGCCCCGCCGCCAAGTGTTCCAGAACGCCACCCTCTACCCCCACTCATCGCCCGGCCCTCGCCGGTCACCGACCCACTCGTCGACGGCCGCACTACCGACCGCTCCTCGGCCTCCCGCCGAGCCGCGCCAACGGTCCGGTGACCGTCTCCGACGGCCCCTGAAACCGCGCCTCGGCCCCAACTGCCGCGGGACGGCCCGAGGTCCGTACCTCGTGGCCGCCCCGCTTCAGAGCGTTCCGCAAACTCGCCGCGGTCACACCCCCGAGGTGACCTCGGACTTCTCCTCGGCGGCGCCGCCCTCCTGCGAGAGTGCGCGGTTGCGGCGCACCGAGGACCAGAAGGACCCGGCGATCAGTACGACGCCGACAAGACCGGTGATGATCTCGTTGATCTCGTACCGGATGGTGATGAGAAGGATCACCGCGAGCGCGCCGATGGCGTAGTGCGCGCCGTGCTCGAGATAGACGTAGTCGTCCAGGGTGCCCTGGCGGACCAGGTAGACGGTGAGGGACCGGACGTACATCGCGCCGATGCCGAGGCCGAGCGCCATCCAGAAGATCTGGTTGGTGATGGCGAAGGCACCGATGACTCCGTCGAAGGAGAAGGAAGCGTCCAGCACCTCGAGGTACATGAACATGAAGAACGCGGCCTTGCCCGCGAGGCCGATCATGGAGGGGTCCTTGCCCGCCTTCTTGGCCTGCTCCTCGGCCTCGTGCTCGCGCTCCTCCTCTTCCTCGAGCTTGTTCTCGAAGTGGCCGGAGAGCCCGCCCACGATGAGATACGTGATCAGGCCGGCCACACCCGAGAGGAGGACCGTGGCCGACTTGTCGGCATGGCCCGTGCTCTGGTGCGCCTGGGTGGCAAAGGTCATAGCCGTGCCCAGCAGAGCGATCAGCGCGATGCAGACCGAGAGCATGTCGACCTTGCCCAGCTTGGCGAGCGGGCGCTCGATCCAGCCGAGCCACTTGATGTCCCGGTCCTCGAAAATGAAGTCCAGGAAGATCATGAACAGGAACATGCCACCGAAGGCGGCAATGGCCGGATGGGCGTCGGTGACAAGGGCCTTGTACTGATCCGGCTCGTCGATGGCCAGCTGTACTGCCTCGATCGGCCCGACCTTGGCGCTGATCGCGACGATCACGACCGGGAAGACCAGACGCATTCCGAAGACCGCGATGAGGATGCCGATGGTAAGGAAGATCTTCTGCCAGAAGGCATTCATCTTCTTCAGCACGCCGGCGTTGACGACGGCGTTGTCGAAGGAGAGCGAGATCTCGAGGATGGAGAGGATCAGGACGACACCGAACGCCTGCCACCCCCATCCCCAGGCGGCGGCGGCGAGGCCGACCGCCGTGACGGCGAACGACCAGCCGAAGGTTCTCAGAAGCACTGGCTACCCAATCCTGTTAGCGGGGTCCCCCGCGCGCAGTGCGCGGCTTTACGAAACATTGACCCCGAAGTCTAGAGCGATGCCGCGAAGACCGGACGCGTACCCCTGTCCCACTGCCCGGAACTTCCATTCGCCGCTGTACCGGTACACCTCGCCGAAGATCATTGCGGTCTCTCCATAGGCGTCCTCGCTCAGGTCATAGCGCGCCAGCTCCTGCTGGTCGGCCTGGTTGACCACGCGAATGAATGCGTTGCTGACCTGGCCGAAGGTCTGCCCGCGGTTGTCGGCGTCATGGATCGAGACCGGAAAAATGATCTTGTCGACCCGTTCGGGCACCTTGGAGAGGTCCACCAGGATCGACTCGTCGTCCCCGTCGCCCTCACCGGTGAGGTTGTCGCCGGTGTGCTCGACCGAACCCTCCGGGCTCGTGAGGTTGTTGTAGAACACGAAGTACTCATCACTGAGCACCCGGCCCGACTGGCACAGCAGCGCGCTGGCGTCGAGGTCGAACGGTGCTCCCGTGGTGGAGCGCGCGTCCCAGCCGAGCCCGATCATCACCTGCGTGAGGTTCGGCGCGGCCTTGGAGAGGGAGACATTGCCTCCCTTGGCGAGCGTAACGCCCATGGTCCTGGTCCTCCCCTGAGTGACCTGAAGTGTGCGACCGCCCAGCCGCGTCCGGCGCCGCCCCCACCCTCGTACGGTGGGTGTGCGGCGCCGGACGCGTGCGGGCGGGGTCAGACGTTGACGCCGAAGTCCTGCGCGATCCCGCGCAGACCCGATGCGTACCCCTGGCCGATGGCCCGGAACTTCCACTCCGCGCCATTGCGGTACAGCTCGCCGAAGACCATCGCGGTCTCGGTCGAGGCGTCCTCGCTCAGGTCATAGCGCGCCAGCTCGTTGTTGTCGGCCTGGTTCATGACCCGGATGTAGGCGTTGCGGACCTGGCCGAAGCTCTGCTGCCGGCTCTCGGCCTCGTAGATCGAGACCGGGAAGACGATCTTGGCGACATCGGCCGGCACCCCGGCGAGATTCACCTTGATGACCTCGTCGTCGCCCTCACCCTCACCGGTGAGGTTGTCACCGGTGTGCTCGACGGAGCCCTCGGGGCTCTTGAGGTTGTTGAAGAACACGAAGTTCTGGTCGTTGGCGACCTTGCCCTCGTCGTTCGTCAGCAGGGCGCTGGCGTCGAGATCGAAATCGCTACCGGTGGTGGTGCGCGCGTCCCAGCCCAAACCGACGATGACCGCGGTCAGGTTGGGGGCTGCCTTGGTCAGCGAGACGTTGCCGCCCTTGCTGAGGCTGACTCCCACGAGTCCTCCCAAAAAATTCGAGGGGTACGTAGACAACCTGCGCCCCCGTCGTTCGTGGCATCGGATCAACGAATCGATCCTAGTGAGCGGTTCCCCCCGGCTACAGGGGGTTTGCATCAGAGGATGTTCATCAGAGGGTATCCAGGGCCTTTACGTACTCACCGAGGTCACGAGCGTCGGGCAGACCGTTGACGACGGTCCAGCGGACGACGCCCTCCTTGTCGATGATGAAGGTGCCGCGCACCGCGCAGCCCTTCTCCTCGTCGAAGACGCCGTACGCACGCGAGGCCTCGCCGTGCGGCCAGAAGTCCGACAGGAGGGGGTAGTCCAGGCCCTCCTTCTCGGCGAACACCCGCAGAGTGAACGGGGAGTCGTTGGACACCGCGAGCAGCTGCACATCGTCGTTGACGAACTTCGGCAGCTCGTCGCGGAGCTCGCACAGCTCGCCGGTGCAGACGCCGGTGAAGGCGAACGGGTAGAAGAGCAGCACGACGTTCTTGCCGTCGGGGCCCCGGAAGTCCGAGAGCCGCACGGTCTCGCCGTGCTGATTCTTCAACTCGAGTTCCGGAGCCTTCGTACCGACCTCGATCGCCATGGGCGTATCCCTCTCTCGAGACGAGCCGGGCCCTGTTCTGGGCACCGGCGGGTTCGCGGCCAGTCTGTCACCGCGCGTCCGCGGCCCGGCAACCTCTGGCCTCCCCCGGCCTCCCCCCAGCACTGCGCGGCGAAACAGCCCCGGGCAGCAGAACTCCGGCCCCGGCGACAGCGTCGCCGGGGCCGGAGATGAGATGAGGAGTTACAGGCCGAGATCCCGCGCGGCTGGGGAGAGCTGCGGAGCAGGCCGCAAGGCGGCGCGCAGCAGTGGGCGTCCCGCCCCGGCAGCGGCTACGAGTGATACGAGCAGCTGCTGCCGCGGCGGGCGTGGCGGCGCGGTTCGGCGTGGTCCGGAAACGTCCTAGCGTTTGCCGGAGCGGGCGGCCTTGGGAGTGACCAGGCGGCTGCCGGTCCAGTCCTTGCCCGCATTGACGCTGCTGGTCTGCGCCAGGCCGGCGGTCTGCGCGGCCTCGCCGATGTCGCTCGGCTCGACGTATCCGTCGCGGCCGGTCTTCGGCGTCATCAGCCAGATCGGCGCACCGTCGTCGATCGTCGTGGTGGCGTCCACCAGCGCGTCCGTCAGGTCGCCGTCGTCCTCCCGGAACCACAGCACGACGGCGTCGGCCACATCGTCGTAATCCTCGTCGACGAGCTCCTGGCCGGTGACGGCCTCGATGCCCTCGCGGAGCTCCTGCTCGACGTCGTCGTCGTAGCCGATCTCCTGGACCACCTGTCCGGGCTGGAAACCCAGCCTGGCGGCAGGGTTGGTCCGCTCCTCCGCGTGGTCCGCGGTCGCGCTCACGGATTGCCTCCTGTCATGTTTCGTGAAGATGCCTGTTGTCTCGCGTGTACGCGAGCCTCTTGGCCGTAGTCCACACGGGCCGGGCTGTTCGCGCAAGTACCCAGCTGCCGATCCCGCCCAAACGTTGACGTCTCGACCCAAGATGCACGAGCAGAGTGATACGCGCCACACCGATGTGCCGGGTTTGTGCGGTCCCGGAAATTCGCCGTCCCGATCGGAATCGAGACGGGCGCGTACCAGGGGCGAACAGCCGTACGCCGACCACTCCGCGCCTGGGCGTAAGGTTGCGATTTGGCCGACTAACAGTCGGTGCCCGTAAGGGCCCCGTCTCACAGAGTGGTGGTTACCACTCAGTAGAGATGACGTTTCCGCCCCCCGAGGTACACGATGGGAGGCGGCGCGACACCAGCAGAGCGCGAAATCCATTGCGTGCACAGCACGACCGAAACAGCGAAGGAACAGCGTGGCTTCCGGATCCGATCGCAACCCGATCATCATTGGCGGCCTTCCCAGCCAGGTCCCGGACTTTGATCCCGAAGAGACCCGGGAATGGCTCGACTCGCTCGACGCCGCCGTCGACGAGCGGGGCCGTGAGCGTGCCCGCTACCTGATGCTCCGCCTCATCGAGCGCGCCCGTGAGAAGCGCGTCGCGGTGCCCGAGATGCGCAGCACGGACTACATCAACACCATCGCGACCAAGGACGAGCCGTTCTTCCCCGGCCACGAGGAGATCGAGCGCAAGGTCCTGAACGCGACCCGCTGGAACGCGGCGGTGATGGTCTCCCGCGCGCAGCGCCCGGGCATCGGAGTCGGCGGCCACATCGCCACCTTCGCCTCCTCGGCGTCGCTCTACGACGTGGGCTTCAACCACTTCTTCCGCGGCAAGGACGAGGGCGACGGCGGCGACCAGATCTTCTTCCAGGGGCATGCCTCCCCCGGTATCTACGCCCGGGCGTACCTCCTGGACCGGCTTAACGAGCAGCAGCTCGACGGCTTCCGCCAGGAGAAGTCCAAGGCTCCCTACGGCCTGTCCAGCTACCCGCACCCGCGGCTGATGCCGGACTTCTGGGAGTTCCCGACCGTCTCCATGGGCCTCGGCCCGCTGGGCGCGATCTTCCAGGCGCGGATGAACCGTTACATGGAGGCGCGCGGCATCGCCGACACCTCCAAGTCGCATGTGTGGGCCTACCTCGGCGACGGCGAGATGGACGAGCCGGAGTCGCTCGGCCAGCTGTCGATCGCGGCCCGTGAGGGCCTGGACAACCTGACCTTCGTGGTCAACTGCAACCTGCAGCGGCTCGACGGACCGGTCCGCGGCAACGGCAAGATCATGCAGGAGCTCGAGTCGTACTTCCGCGGCGCCGGCTGGAATGTGATCAAGCTGGTCTGGGACCGCAGCTGGGACCCGCTGCTCGCGCAGGACCGGGACGGCGTGCTGGTCAACAAGCTGAACACGACCCCCGACGGCCAGTTCCAGACGTACGCCACCGAGACCGGTTCGTACATCCGCGAGCACTTCTTCGGTGACGACCTGCGGCTGCGCAGGATGGTCGAGGGCATGACCGACGACCAGATCCTGTACCTGGGCCGCGGCGGTCACGACCACAGGAAGATCTACGCGGCCTACGCTGCGGCCAAGGCCCACAAGGGCCAGCCGACCGTGATCCTCGCGCAGACCGTCAAGGGCTGGACGCTCGGCCCGAACTTCGAGGGCCGCAACGCGACCCACCAGATGAAGAAGCTGACGGCCGACGACCTCAAGCGCTTCCGCGACCGGCTGCACATCCCGATCACGGACAAGGAGCTGGAGTCCGGCACGCCGCCGTACTACCACCCGGGGCGGGACTCCGAGGAAATCCAGTACATGCACGACCGTCGCAAGTCGCTGGGTGGCTATGTGCCGACCCGCGTCGTGCGGTCGAAGCCGCTGGACCTCCCGGACGACAAGGCCTACGCGGCCGTGAAGAAGGGCTCCGGCCAGCAGTCGATCGCCACCACCATGGCCTTCGTCCGGCTGCTGAAGGACCTCATGCGGGACAAGGAGATCGGCAAGCGTTTCGTGCTGATCGCCCCCGACGAGTACCGCACCTTCGGAATGGACTCGTTCTTCCCGTCGGCGAAGATCTACAACCCGCTGGGCCAGCAGTACGAGGCCGTGGACCGCGATCTGCTGCTGGCGTACAAGGAGTCCCCGACCGGCCAGATGCTGCACGACGGCATCTCCGAGGCGGGCTGCACGGCCTCGCTCATCGCGGCGGGCTCCGCCTATGCCACGCACGGTGAGCCGCTGATCCCGGTATACGTCTTCTACTCGATGTTCGGGTTCCAGCGCACCGGTGACCAGTTCTGGCAGATGGCCGACCAGCTCGCGCGCGGCTTCGTCCTGGGCGCGACCGCCGGCCGTACGACGCTGACCGGCGAGGGCCTGCAGCACGCGGACGGGCATTCGCAGCTGCTCGCCTCGACCAACCCGGCGGTCGTCGCCTACGACCCGGCGTTCGGCTACGAGATCGCGCACATCGTCAAGGACGGTCTGCGCCGGATGTACGGCTCGTCCGACGAGCACCCGCACGGCGAGGACGTCTTCTACTACCTCACCGTCTACAACGAGCCGATCCAGCACCCGGCCGAGCCGGCCGATGTGGATGTCGAGGGCATCCTCAAGGGCCTCCACCGCTACAAGGCGGCCGAGCAGGGCACCATTCCGGCGCAGATCCTCGCCTCCGGTGTCGCCGTGCCGTGGGCCATCGAGGCACAGCAGATGCTCGCGGAGGAGTGGAACGTCAAGGCGGACGTCTGGTCGGCGACCTCCTGGAACGAGCTGCGCCGCGACGCCGTCGACACGGAGCGGCACAACCTGCTGCACCCGGAGGAGGAGCAGCGCGTCCCGTACGTGACGCGGAAGCTGCAGAGCGCCGAGGGCCCGAAGGTGGCCGTGTCCGACTGGATGCGCGCCGTCCCGGACCAGATCGCACGCTGGGTACCGGGCACGTACCAGTCGCTGGGCGCCGACGGCTTCGGCTTCGCCGACACCCGTGGTGCGGCCCGTCGCTTCTTCCACATCGACGCGCAGTCGATCGTCCTCGGCGTGCTCACGGAGCTGGCCCGGGACGGCAAGATCGACCGCTCGGTGCTGAAGCAGGCGATCGACCGCTACAAGCTGCTCGATGTGGCAGCGGCCGACCCGGGCGTCGCGGGCGGCGACGCGTAAGCGCCCTCGAAAGGCGGCTCCGCCGCGTGGCTGCGCGCTGACGGCCACAAGATGCACCGCCTCGGCCCCGACCGGTACACCCGGCCGGGGCCGAGGCATCGGCGTGAGCGGGTGCGCCGGTCGGACCGTCCGTGCCGGGCGCCGTGGACCCGGCGGCCCGGTTCGCGCCCTCCTCCGAACCCCTGGCCTCGTCCGGACCGCCGGCGTGGGCCGCCCAGCGGGTGGCCCGTGGCGCCGGGGGCGACCGGCGGGCGGCATGTGACGGGCGCGGATTGCGCCGTGAGCACGGCGCCCCATCAGCTCTCCCAGATCTTGAAGGCCCTGACCTGGTAAGGGGATTGGGGCACCCAGCTGCCGCCGCCCGGATACGTATCGAATTCGCCCGTCTCCGCGCACTCGGCGCTCTGGTACGTGGTGACGGGCCGGCCGGTGCGGTTCGCCAACGACCCGGCACTGAGGCCGTCCGGCAGCGGGACACAGCTCTCGATGTCGGTGCCCGAGAGCTCGTACGTCCGCCCCGCGCCGCGGAAGTCGGCGCGCTCCCACAGGCACAGCCGGCCGGGCTCGCAGGCACCGAGCCGCGGGGCGGGGGCCGAGACCCGCGGTGCCGTCGTGGCAACGCCGGCACTGGCCGTGGTGGCCACGCCCGGGACCAGGGCTACGGCAGTGGCGGACAAGGCAGCCGCGGTGACGGTGTGGCGCATGGTGTTCGTGATGGTGCTGCGCATATGGATCACTCCCCCGTGTCGGTTCTCACTCTCTTTACACCGCAGCCTCACCATCGGTTCCCGCCGTCGCCAAGGGGGTTGATCATGGATCACCCTGATAGGGGCAGTTGCACCAAGGGGCCCGGCAGCGTAGATCCCGGCCCGCGATGTTGACGCCGCGCCCGCCGCCGGAGGTGTGACACCGCTACAGGCCCAGCAGCGTGAACCGGATCACCCAGGACCGGGCGACCACCTCGGTCCGCCGCTCGCGGAAGGTCGGCATGACCACGGGCTGTAAGACCTCTCCCCCAGGATGGCCCCTGACATTCGATATGCGGCGAATGGACCGGCATGAAACGTGAGTTGCATCACCCCTCACACGAGCGCACTCGAGCGTCTCCTAGGGTGTCCCGCAGTGTCTTCTTTCCCTGAGCTCGGCTCTCCCCCCACATCATGGTTCGGCGACTCCCCGGTTTGGCGCACGGTGCTCGCCCTTGCCGTTGTGTTCGTCATGCTGGCAACCACCGGCTGGACGGCCATCCGGAACCACGGGCCGGACCCCGGACCTCGCGAAGCGGCAGTCACCGCTTGGCTGAACGGCTCTGTCGACGGCCGTGAGCTGCCCGACCCCGAGGCGCCCCCGGCCACCCTTGCCGAGTTCTTCCGCTCCCTGAACCCCACCCAGGAGAACCGCCTGGCCAGGCAGTATCCGCTGGTCGTCGGCAACCTGGGCGGCGCGCCGGTGAAGCTTCGATATCAGGCGAACCGGATCGCCCTGGACGAGGCCCGCAAGACGGCGAAGAAGCGGCTGAACGACAAACATCTGACCGATGTGGGCCGGCAGCAGGCCGGGCGCCTCATGCACCGGTTCGAGTCGATGCTGAGCCGCGGGCGCCAGATCCTCGCCTTCGACCCGACCGGGCCGGGCCGCGCCGCCGAGGTCTTCGGCGACCTCTCCCGCGCCCGCCAGGTGTCGGTCGTCGTGCCCGGGGTGGACACCAATCTGGTGAATTTCGAGCGGTCTCAGCGCCAGACGAGCGCCCCGGTGGGTATGGCGCGCTCCCTGTACAACGCCGAGCGCGCGGAGCGCCCGGGAGCCCGTACCGCCGTCGTGGCCTGGGCGGATTACACCGCTCCGGCAGGCCTCGGCATGGACGCGGCGATCGGCCGGCTCGCGGAGGACGGAGCGGTACGGCTGCGCGCCCTCGTCGACTCGCTGCCCGCCACCTCGCCGGTCTCGCGCGTCTCACTGTTCTGCCACAGCTACGGCTCCGTGGTCTGCGGCGTCGCCGCGAGCAAGCTTCCCCCGACGGTCACCGACATCGCGGTGGCCGGCAGCCCCGGTATGCGGACCGAGAGCGCCGCGGGGCTCGGCACCCGGGCCCGCGTATGGGCCACCCGGGACGCCGACGACTGGATCCAGGACATCCCGAACCTGGAGATCGGACAGCTGGGACACGGCGCCGACCCGGTCGCCGAGGGCTTCGGCGCACGGGTGCTGTCCGCGCGCGGCGCCGTCGGCCACACCGGGTACTTCGATCCCGGCACCGACAGCCTGGAGAACTTCGCCGAGATCGGGGTCGGCGCGCTCGACTCCGTGACCTGCGCGTCCGGACCCGCCGGCGACTGCCGGCCCGACGTGACCGGGCCCGAAGAGGTTTGACGCGCGTAGCGCACAGAGGGGGGACGGGCGGGCGACCGCCACATACGATGAGCCGCATGGGTGATGTGCTGGCCGGTTTTCACACCGTCTGGGAGTTCGACACGGACTCCGTGCTCATCCGCTTCGAACGGGGGATCCGTACGCCGAAGCTGTTCCAGGTGCTCGGCGAGCGGCGCGTCCCCTACGAGGCGCTGGCGGCGGTGGAGCTCACTCACGGCAAACGGGGGGCAGTGGCACTGCGGGCCGTGCCCCGGCGCGGCGCGGATCCGCTCATGGACGCGGCGGACGGGCAGCTGAAGACGGGCTGCGATCCGTACCGGCTGGTGCTGCCGGCAGAGCGGGAGACGCTCGCCGGGTACTACGCGGACGAGATGCGCGCGGCGCTGGGAGACACGGTGGACGAGCCGTCCGACCGGTATCTGGTCATGGCGCCCCCACCGCCACTGAACTTCAAGGCGTACGACGGCAAGGCCTCCTTCGACGGGAGGTCCGTCGCTTTCCGGTGGTTCTGGACGGGCGCCTCCTCCGCGAAGTGGAAGGCCGGCGACCAGACCTTCCCGGTGACCGAGCTGGCCGATGTGAGGTGGCGCTCGCCCGACGTTCTGGGCGGCCATCTGCGACTGGTGCGCCGCGGGGCGGACGGTGTGCGGGCGGCGGAGGGCGGCACCGGCTCCGGAACCGCTACGGGCTCCGGTGCCGGGCGCCCGGCACACCCCGGTGCCGCCGACCAGGACCCGGCCGCGGTCGTCTTCGGCCTCGGTTACGGGCTGGTGCACGAGTCGCTGCCGTTCGCGGCGTCGGTGCTGGAGGCAGTGCGGGCGGCCGGGCCGGAGGAGGGCACAGCCGTGACCGGGCACGCGCCTCGGACGATCGGCCACGGCAAGGGGGCCCGGCCCCATCCCGCGGACATCGCGGACCGCATCCGGCACCTGGGAGCGCTGCACGAGGCGGGGCTGCTGACGGACGACGAGTTCAGCTCGAAGAAGGCGGAGCTGCTCGCGGAGCTCTAGGTCCGTCCGGCGGACTCGCGGCCCGGCCGATTCACCCCCGATCACCGGCGGACACCCATCGGGTCGAACGAAACGCAGAGCCGACCTGCCCGGCCTACCCGCCCCTGCCCGAACTTCCAGGCCGTTGCTCCACCGCCGCATGCCCTCCGCGGCCGCTACTCGCGGCCTGCAGACGTGAACCTCATGTCGGCGTAGCGCCCGCCCGCGACCTTGTCGGCGATCGGCTCCAGGAGAGCCGACTCGTCCTCGGTCAGCACCAGGCGCGTCGCGGCGGCGTTCTCCACCAGCCGGCTCCGCTTACGGGTGCCAGGGATCGGCACCACGGTCAGCCCGTGCACCTGGGCCCGCTGCTGCACCCAGGCCAGAGCGATCTGGCCGAGAGTCGCGCCACGCGCCTCCGCCACGGCCCGTACGGGCTCCAGGAGTGCCGCGTTCGCCGCCGCGTTGTCCCCGCTGAAGCGGGGCATGCCCCTGCGATAGTCGTTCCCGGCCAGCTCACTGTCGGCGTTGACGAACGCACCCGTCAGGAAGCCGCGCCCAAGCGGCGAGTACGGCACGAAGGCGACCCCCAGCCCGGCCGCCGCCGGCACGACCGTCCGCTCGACATCGCGGCTGAAAACCGACCACTCGGACTGGACGGCGGCGATCGGGTGCACGGCGTGTGCGGCGCGCAGTTCGTCGCCCGTGACCTCGCTCAGGCCCAGCTGCTTGACCTTCCCCTCCTGGACCAACTCGGCCATCGCGCCGACGCTTTCCTCGATCGGCACGTTCACGTCGCGCCGGTGCATGTAGTAGAGGTCGATCTCCTCCACACCGAGGCGCCGCAGGCTTCCCTCGATGGACTCGCGGATGTACGGGCGGTCGTTCCGGATGCCGCGGAAGTGCGGGTCGTCGGCCTTGCGGACGATGGCGAACTTCGTCGCCAGGGTGATCTCGTCGCGGTGCGCCCGGACGAACGGGGCGATGAACTCCTCGTTCGCACCCGAGCCGTACACATCGGCGGTGTCGAACAGGGTGACGCCCGCCTCCAGCGCCGCGCCGAGCGTCTCCCGCGCGGCCGCGTCATCGGTGTCACCGTAGAACTCGCTCATGCCCATGCAGCCGAGCCCCTGCACACCGACCAGGGGGCCTCCGGTCCCCAGTTCCACCTGCGCGATCTTCTCGTTGCTCATCAGTCAGGCCCTCTCCGACGCCCGCCGGGCGTCCGCATAAATTTCGATCTTGAAGTCGAGGACCGCGAGGGTGTCCTGCAGCTCGGCGATCCTCTGCCGCACGCCGTCACGGTGCGCCTTGAGCAGGTCCTGCCGCTCGGCGAACGTGTGCTCGCCCGCCCGAACCAGCTCGGCGTACCGGACCATGTCCGCGACCGGCATCCCGGTCAGCCGCAGCTTGCCGACGAAGGCGAGCCAGTCGAGGTCGCGGTTGCTGTAGCGCCGCTGACCGGTGTGCGAACGGTCGACGTGCGGCATCAGGCCGATCCGCTCGTACCAGCGCAGCGTGTACGCGGTGAGCCCGGTCCAGGTGGCGACCTCGCTGATCGTGTAGTGGTCCTGCCCGCCTGGCCGCGGGTGCGGGGCGGTCGCCGTCACGGTCATGCCGTCACCATCCTTCGCAGGTCGGAACCCTCGCGACGACGTCAACGCTAGAGAGCTGGAGTGCACTCCAAGCAAGTGCGTTCCGCCATCGCTTTCCGGCCATACGACGAGCGCTTGCGGCCCCGCGTTAGGCTCGGGCCCATGCACAGCCTGCGCATGATCGAGAACTGGCCGGTTTCCACCGCGGCAGCCGCCGTCGTACGGGCGGACGGTTCGCTCGCCGGGTCCCACGGACCGACGGGCCACCGTTTCCCGCTCGCTTCGGTCACCAAGCCGCTCGCCGCCTACGCCGCGCTCGTCGCGGTCGAGGAGGGCGCGGTGGAACTCGACGAGCCCGCCGGGCCGGAGGGCTCAACGGTCCGGCACCTGCTCGCGCACACCTCCGGGCTCGCCTTCGACGAGAACCGCGCGATGTCCGCGCCCGGCAAGCGCCGGCTCTACTCCAACGCGGGCTTCGAGGCCCTGGGCGACCACATCGCCAAGGCCACGGGCATCCACTTCGCCGACTACCTCCGTCAGGCGGTCCTCGACCCCCTGGGCATGGCCGCCACCGATCTGCAGGGCTCCCCTGCCAAGGACGGCGTCTCGACCGTCGACGACCTGGTCCGCTTCGCCGCCGAGCTCCAGGCTCCGCAGGTGCTGCATCCGCAGACCGTCGCGGAGGCGGTCTCGGTGGTCCACCCGGGCCTGTCCGGTGTGCTGCCGGGCTATGGCAACCAGAAGGCCAACGACTGGGGACTCGGCTTCGAGATCCGCGACTCCAAGTCCCCGCACTGGACCGGCTCCACGTCCTCGCCGCGCACCTTCGGCCACTTCGGCCAGTCCGGCACCTTCCTGTGGGTCGACCCGGACGCGGGCGCCGCCTGCGTGGTGCTCACGGACCTCGCTTTCGGCCAGTGGGCGATCGACGCGTGGCCGCCCTTCACGGACGCCGTACTCGCCGAACTCGCCGAACTCGCCCAGGGCGTGTCTCAAAAGTAGCGGGCCCAGTGGGAGGTCCGGACCCCACGGCATCCGGTGCCGGGTGCACCTCCCGGCCAGGAGCTGGGGAAGATCGCAGTGCGCCCGTACGCGGACCATCCGTACCCCGGGTGGTCCGCGTACGCCGAGCAGGCCGCCTAGGCCGGGTCGCCCGCATACGCCCGGGCAGGCGCGTACGGCTCTTCGCGCGTCGGGCAGCCTCCGGCGCTGCGCCTCACGGGCAGTCCGGGTAGGCCGGGTGCCACCCGTACGCCGTGTCGCCCGCGTACGCCGGGCAGTCCGCGTACGCCGTGTCGCCCGCTACGCCGGGCAGTCCGCATACGGCTCTTCGCGCGTCGGCAGCCTCCGGCGCTGAGCCTCACATCTCCCACATCAGCAGCTCGGCCGGTCCCGCGGCGGTCATATCCAAGTCCCGGGCCTCGGTGATCCGCGCGGCGTCCCCCGGCTCCAACACCTCGTCCGCCAGCCGCACTTCGCCACGCACCACATGCAGATACACCCGCGCGGCGTCCGGCAGCGCGGCGCGCTCCCCGCCGGCGAGGCGCCGGATGTGCAGCTCCGCCCCGGCCGGTTCCAGCGCGTACGGGGTGCCGTCGGCGATGCCGCGGACGATCTCGTACGACGGCTCGCCGCCCGGATCCGCCGGTTCCAGCCACATCTGGACGAACCTGAGCGGCTCCGCGCCGTCATTGCGCTCCACATGCCGCACGCCGCCGCCCGCGCTGAGCCGCTGTACGTCACCGGGCCGTACGACCGACGCGTGGCCCGAGGAGTCGCGGTGGGTGAGCTCCCCCTCGACGACCCAGGTGACGATCAGGACATCGCGGTGCGGATGCTCGTCGAAGCCCGCCCCCGGCGCGAGCCGCTCCTCGTTGCAGGCGACGAGCGCCCCGAAACGCACATTGCCGGGGTCGTAGTACGGCCCGAAGGAGAAGGCGTGCAGCGTCTCGATCCCCGTCTCCGGGTCGCCGCCTTGATAGCGCTCCCGGCCCCGCCACAGCTGAATCACCCTGCCACCGTACCGAGGCGCGAGGGAGGGGGCAGGGCAGGGACCGCGCGGTATGAGGCAGTCTTGTCACGTGTCTGAATCCGGATCCGCCGAAGCTCACCTCCACGCCGCGACCCTGCGGCGGCTGGAGCAGTCCTCCGGCCGCCTCGCCGCGAACGCCATCGCCCGCATGGGCGAGACGCTGCCGTGGTACCGCGCCATGCCACCGGAGAACCGCTCCTGGATCGGCCTCGTCGCCCAGGCCGGTATCGCCGCCTTCACCGAGTGGTTCCGGCACCCGGAGACCCCGCAGGCCATCAGCACGGACGTCTTCGGCACCGCGCCTCGCGAGCTGACCCGCGCGATCACCCTGCGCCAGACCGTCGAAATGGTCCGGACCACGATCGAGGTCATGGAGTCGGCCATCGACGAGGTGGCGGCCCCCGGCGACGAGTCCGCGCTGCGCGAGGCCCTGCTCATCTACGCCCGCGAGATCGCCTTCGCCACCGCCCAGGTGTACGCCCAGGCCGCCGAGGCCCGCGGCGCCTGGGACGCCCGCCTGGAGTCGCTGGTGGTCAACGCCGTGCTCTCCGGCGAGGCCGACGAGGGCGCCCTGTCCCGCGCCGCCGCCCTCGGCTGGAACTCCCCCGAGCACGTGATCGTCGTCCTCGGCACCGCCCCGGACGGCGACAGCGAACTCACCGTCGAGGCGATCCGGCGTGCCGCCCGGCACGCCAAGCTCCAGGTCCTCACCGGGGTGCTCGGTGACCGTCTGGTGGTGATCGCGGGCGGCAGCGACGACCCGATCCGTACGGCGAAGGATCTGATCGGCCCGTTCGCCGCCGGGCCCGTGGTCGCCGGCCCGGTGGTCGGCGACCTGGTCTCCGCCACCCGCTCCGCGCATGCCGCCGCCGCGGGGCTGCGGGCGTGTGCGGCCTGGCCGGATGCCCCGCGCCCCGTCATCGCGGACGATGTGCTGCCCGAACGGGCCATGGCCGGAGATGCCTCAGCCCGCGAGCAATTGGTGGAGGAGATCTACAGACCACTGGAGGAAGCGGGCTCGGCGCTGCTGGAAACGCTGAGCGTCTACCTCGAGCAGGCGAGCAGTCTGGAGGGCGCTGCTCGGATGCTGTTCGTCCACCCCAACACCGTGCGCTACCGGCTTCGACGTGTGACCGACGTCACCGGATGGTCACCCTCCGATGTACGTTCCGCGTTCACACTGCGTGTCGCCCTGATTCTTGGGCGTCTGGCAGACGCTGAAATGCAACTCTAGTCTTTTGTCGGACACCCACAATTCCCCCGACTGTTCTTGGTCCCTGTCCCCACCGGCGGCCGGGACCTTCCACAAGAGAGAGTGTGAGAGTGCTCGTACTCGTCGCTCCCGGCCAAGGTGCTCAGGCGCCCGGCTTCCTCGCCCCCTGGCTCGATCTCCCCGGTGTCACCGAACGCCTCAAGTGGTGGTCGGCCGTCTCCGGCCTCGACCTGATCCACTACGGCACCGAGGCCGACGCGGAGCAGATCCGCGACACGGCCGTGGCTCAGCCGCTCCTCGTCGCCTCCGGTCTGATCTCCACGCTGTCGGTCTTCCCCGAGTCGTTCGAGGGCTCCGGTCCGGTGGGCGTCGTGGCCGGTCACAGCGTTGGCGAGATCACCGCGGCGGCTGCTACGGGCGTCATCACGGCAGAGGCCGCGATGGTCCTCGTACGGCAGCGCGGACTGGCGATGGCCAAGGCCGCCGCTGTCACCGAGACCGGTATGTCCGCAGTGCTGGGCGGCGACCCCGACGCGGTGGTGAAACACCTGGAGAAGCTGAACCTGACCGCGGCGAACATGAACGGCGCCGGCCAGATCGTCGCCGCGGGCACCGCTGAGCAGCTGGCGGCTCTGACCGCCGAGAAGCCGGAGAAGGCCCGGGTCATCCCGCTGAAGGTCGCCGGCGCGTTCCACACCGAGCACATGGCGCCCGCGGTCTCCACACTGGAGGACCTGGTCCCCGGTGTCACGGTCCACGACCCCCGCACCCCGTTCGTCTCCAACTCCGACGGCCGGGTCGTGCGGTCAGGTGAGGAGATCGTGCGCCGCGTGGTCGCCCAGGTGTCCAACCCGGTCCGCTGGGACCTGTGCATGGAGACCTTCAAGGAGCTCGGTGTCACTGCGATGATCGAGGTGTGCCCGGGTGGCACGCTGACCGGCCTGGCCAAGCGTGCTTTGCCCGGGGTGCGGACTGTCGCTCTGAAGACCCCGGACGACCTCGACGCCGCCCGCGCGCTGGTCGCCGAGCACGTCGCCCACGCCGAATAGGAGCCGCGAGAGCATGACCGCGAAGATCAAGCCCAGCAAGGGTTCCCCGTATGCGCGCATCCTCGGTGTAGGCGGCTACCGCCCGACCCGGGTGGTGCCGAACGAGGAGATCCTCAAGCACATCGACTCGTCCGACGAGTGGATCCGCTCCCGTTCCGGCATCGCCAGCCGGCACTGGGCCGGCCCGGACGAGACTGTCGCCGAGATGTCGCTCGAGGCGGCGGGCAAGGCCATCGCTGAGGCGGGGATCACCGCCGGTCAGATCGGTGGCGTGATCGTCTCCACCGTCTCGCACTTCAAGCAGACCCCGGCCGTCGCGACCGAGATCGCGCACCGGATCGGCGCGGGCAGGCCTGCCGCGTTCGACATCTCCGCGGGATGCGCGGGCTTCACCTACGGACTGACTCTCGCCAAGGGCATGATCACCGAGGGCAGCGCGGAGTACGTCCTGGTCATCGGGGTCGAGCGGCTGTCGGACCTGACCGATCTGGAGGACCGCGCGACGGCCTTCCTGTTCGGTGACGGCGCCGGCGCGGTCGTCGTCGGCCCGGCCAAGGAGCCGGAGATGGGCCCCACGGTGTGGGGCTCGGAGGGCGACAAGTCCGAGACCATCAAGCAGACTGTGTCGTGGGACGCCTACCGCGACCGGACCGACGTCCGCTTCCCGGCCATCACCCAGGAGGGCCAGACGGTCTTCCGCTGGGCGGTGTACGAGATGGCGAAGATTGCCCAGCAGGCGCTGGACGCGGCCGGAATGACCACGGACGACCTGGACGTCTTCATCCCGCACCAGGCCAATATGCGGATCATCGACTCGATGGTGAAGACCCTCAAACTGCCGGAGCACGTCACGGTCGCCCGTGACGTGGAGACCACCGGCAACACCTCGGCCGCCTCGATTCCGCTCGCGATGGAGCGGCTTCTGGCGACCGGGCAGGCGAAGAGCGGTGACACCGCGCTCGTCATCGGCTTCGGGGCGGGTCTCGTCTACGCCGCGACGGTCGTTACTCTCCCCTAGGGCAGATCCACGCAGCCCGGGCCATCCGGGCAGCCGCCGTCCCACCACAAGTGCAGCACCGAAAAGACACCGAAGGAGCGCCGCAATGGCCGCCACTCAGGAAGAGATCGTCGCCGGTCTCGCCGAGATCGTGAACGAGATCGCCGGAATCCCCACCGAGGATGTCCAGCGCGACAAGTCGTTCACCGATGACCTGGACGTCGACTCGCTGTCCATGGTCGAGGTCGTCGTCGCCGCCGAGGAGCGCTTCGACGTGAAGATCCCGGACGACGACGTCAAGAACCTCAAGACCGTCGGCGACGCCGTCGACTACATCGCCAAGCACCAGGCCTGATCCAGCCGAGCGCTAGTCGCCACCCTGCGGTGGCGCCGTCATTCGGACCCCTCGACACGTGGAGAAAGAATTCCTGTGAACGCGACCAATCGCACCGTGGTCGTCACCGGTATCGGCGCAACCACACCACTGGGTGGCGACAGCGCATCGACCTGGGAAGGTCTGATTGCCGGCCGCTCCGGTGTCAGCCTGCTCGAGCAGGACTGGGCCGAGCAGCTGCCGGTACGTATCGCGGCGCAGATCGCCGTTGACCCCACGGAGATCATCCCCCGGCCGCAGGCCCGCAAGCTGGACCGCTCGGCGCAGTTCGCGCTGATCGCGGCGCGCGAGGCGTGGGCCGACGCGGGTTTCACCGCCAAGGCGGGTGAGGACTCAGCCATCGACCCCGACCGGCTGGGCGCGGTCATCGCCTCCGGCATCGGCGGCGTAACGACTCTGCTTGATCAGTACGACGTGCTGAAGGAGAAGGGCGTACGCCGCGTCTCCCCGCACACCGTGCCGATGCTGATGCCGAACAGCCCGTCGGCCAACGTCGGCCTGGAGGTTGGCGCCCGAGCCGGCGTGCACACCCCGGTGAGCGCCTGCGCGTCCGGCGCCGAGGCGATCGGGTACGCCATCGAGATGATCCGCACCGGACGGGCCGATGTGGTCGTGGCCGGCGGCACCGAAGCGGCCATCCACCCGCTGCCCATCGCCGCGTTCGGCAACATGATGGCGATGTCGAAGAACAACGACGACCCGCAGGGCGCCTCCCGGCCGTACGACACGGGCCGTGACGGCTTCGTGCTCGGCGAGGGCGCCGGCGTGGTCATTCTGGAGTCCGCCGAGCACGCCGCCCAGCGCGGCGCGCGGATCTACGCCGAGGCCCTCGGCCAGGGCATCTCCGCGGACAGCCACCACATCACCCAGCCCGAGCCGTCGGGCAACGGCATCGCGCACGCGCTGCAGAACCTGCTGGCCAACACGGACCTCAAGCCCGCCGAGATCGCGCACATCAACGCGCACGCCACCTCGACCCCGCAGGGCGACGTGGCCGAGATCAAGGCGCTGCGCAAGATCTTCGGCGACGACGTGGACCACATGGCCCTGTCCGGTACGAAGTCCATGACCGGCCACCTCCTCGGCGGTGCGGGCGGCGTGGAGACCGTGGCCAGCGTCCTGGCGCTGTACAACCGGATCGCTCCGCCGACGATCAACATCGACAACCTCGACCCCGAGGCCGATGCGGACGTCGTGCGCGGCGAGGCCCGCCCGCTCCCCGAGGGCACCATCGCGGCCCTCAACGACTCGTTCGGCTTCGGCGGTCACAACGTCGTCCTGGCGTTCAGGACGGTCTGAGCGGACGGTGTCCACCAGCCGGTCGTAGGACAACGGCCCGGCATGCCACAGGCGGGCCCAGTTCGCCGGCCGCGTCCGTACCGTCCGAGTACATGTGAGGAGGCCCGCCCCCGGGCCCCCGCCCCGGGGGGCGGCCCCGCGGGGCCCCCCCCCCCCCCCACCCCGCCCCCCCCCCACCGCCCCGCGGAGGGGGGGGGCCCGGGCCCCCCCCCCCCGGGCC